>JAITMT010000312.1 GCA_031277235.1 Tannerella sp. | reverse complement strand
GTAAGGCTCTCATCCGTATTGCGTTATGATTTTTCGCGGAACTTTTACGCAAGTCTGAAAGCGGCTTGGGCGCACTATTTCGACCGCGATTCCATCGGCACGGGACTCGAAGAAATCGCCGGGAAAGATAAAATTGATGTTTATGCGCAGATTCGGTGGACATTTTAGCCCCCTCAACCCCTCTGAAAGGGGAATTGGGAGAACGGGAGAAGGGATGAACGGACAAAAAACTTTGAACCTTAAATCTTAAACTTTGAACCTTAAACTTTGAACTTCAAATAATAAAATGATATGATACTTTTCGATAAAATCGTATATGGACCTGTTCACAGCAGGCGTTTGGGCGTTTCACTCGGCGTGAATCTGTCCCCGTCGGACGGCAAAAGATGCACGTTCGACTGCATTTACTGCGAATGTGGGCTGAACGCAGACCGGCGTACAAGTTCGTCGGCGTCTTCTCGCGAAAACGTAAAGCGCGCATTGACCGAAACGCTGGCTCAAATGCAGTCCGACGGCGTGAAGCCCGACGTCATCACCTTTTCGGGTAACGGTGAACCGACCATGCACCCCGATTTCGCTGCAATCATCAACGATACGTTGCAGATTCGGGATGCGTTATGTCCCGCGGCAAAGGTGGCGGTGCTGTCCAATTCAACGATGCTCCACAAGCCGGAAGTCGTTGAGGCGCTAATGAAAGTTGACGACAATCTGATGAAGTTTGACGCTGCTGATAATGATCTGTTAAATATTATAGATCAGCCTGTTGTACACAATTTCACCGTGGAAAAACTGATTGAGCAGTTGCGCCTTTTCAACGGCAAACTGACGGTTCAATCCATCTTCCTGAAAGGCGAGCACCGCGGCGTTGCTTTCGACAACACCACCGATGAAAATGTCGCACGCTGGATAGAAGGACTAAAGCGCATTCAACCGCAAAAAGTGATGATATACGCCATCAATCGTGAAACGCCGGTGAAAACGCTCGAAAAAATTCCGATAGAAACGCTGGAAGCGATAGCCGCCAAAGTCCGCGAAGCAGGTTTTGAAGTCTCCGTTTCGGAATAGACTTCTTTGACCCGATTTTTCATTCGTGGACAAACAAGACTTTTCCGGCAAATTTCATGTGTCGCTCTGCCTTGTCAAAGGGCTTCATATTTGGAATCATATAGCCACTTTTTCACATCTCATCCAATTCCCGCAAATCCCTGAAACCGATATACCACAGCAGCACGACGAGCAGCGTGACGCCGCCGCCCAGGACGGTTGCGGGAATCAAGCCGATGAGCGCGGTTACGCTGCCGCTCTCAAATTCGCCGATTTGATTGCTGGCGCCGATGAAAATGAAATTGACGGCGCTCACCCTGCCGCGCACCTCGTCGTGAGTTTTCAACTGTACGAAAGTCTGGCGGATGATGACCGATACCTGGTCTGCCGCTCCCAGAAGAATCAGCAAAACGAGCGACAGCATAAAGTTGTACGAAAAGGCGAACAGGATGGTAACCAAGCCGAAAACAGCCACCGCGAGAAACATTTTCCGTCCGGCAAATCTTTTGATCGGGCGTTGCGACAGATATACCGCCATCATGATGGCTCCCACCGCAGGCGCCGCCCGCAACAGCCCGAATCCGAAAGAGCCGACGTGGAGAATTTCTTCGGAATAAATCGGCAAAAGCGCCGTGATGCCGCCAAACAGCACGGCAAACATGTCCAGCGACAGCGCGCCAAAAATACCCTTGTTGCGCCAGATAAATTTGAAGCCTTCCACCGTCGCCTTTACCCGGCTTTCCGCTTCGAGACGCTTTTCCGCCTTGTTGATGATCTCCGAATCGCTGATGGCGTGCGCGCACACGACCGCCACCAAATTGACGGCAATAATCGAAAAATATACCGTCGAACTGTCCACCATGTAAAGTAACCCCGCCAGCGCAGGTCCGATGATGGTTGCCGCTTCCTGAAACGACGAACTTTCGGCGACTCTTTTGGGTAAATTCGCCTCTTTCACCATGTTGGGCAACAGCGCCGTAATTGCCGGACCTTCAAGGGCAAAACTCGTTCCGTACAGAAAAACGGTAACCAGTAAAATCCATTCGTTGATGATTCCGAAAAACGACGCGGCGCCCAGAAAAAGCGAAATGGCGAGGATGACGGTTTGCGTAACCTGGGCGATTATCCTCCGGTCGTATCTGTCGGAAAACGTTCCCGTATAAAAAATGAAAATAATCTTCGGCAGAAACTGGACAAGCCCGATAATACCAAGCAGGAACGCACTTTTCGTCAGTTCGTACATCTGATAGCCCACAGCCACGGCAAGCATCTGATTCGCCGCCGTACTCGCAATCCGCAACACGTAGTATTTTTTCACCTTATATCAATTTTAAACGTATTTGAACGGCATTACAAACAAATATTGCCGTCCAAATTCAGCAAAAAAGTATGACAAAAAAAGAAGAATTACGAAAGAAATTTTCGGATAACGAATGGGAAAGTTGATTTTCTTCGTATAATAAGG
>JAITMT010000282.1 GCA_031277235.1 Tannerella sp. | reverse complement strand
GATAAAACTCCGCTCGCGCAGGGTTTGCAATGTATAACTGCGTCCGTAGTATCTGGCAATCATCCGGAGGCAGGTGGGACCGCAGTCCATTTTGTCTAACTGGGTGTAATGAGGGAAAGGTTTTTTTCATATCATAAAGACGAAGGATGATTTATTTCACTATTATCAATTCATGCCCTCGATAATAAATTAGTCTGCCATCATCGCTTATCCCTTCAATAATGACCGAATAAGTAGTTGGATCATCAGCCGTATAAAACCCTAATTTCGCAATGCCATCGTCATCTGTTAGGATATGGGGGTTCCAATAGATGGTCGTTCGTAAATCCGGTTTCGAATCTTTAAGACTCTCCTGTGTATTGTATTTGGGTGAATAAAATTCAATCGGAAGTTGATAACCGAGTGGTATCCATTGTTTGATATTATAAGATAGAAGCGGATTCGGACTACTTGCGTTATCGCCTTTTTTGGTATGAATGACAATAGCACCGGATGCTCCGTGCATACCGAATATGGCTAAGTTGTTGGCATTTTTAAGAATATCTATTTGAGCGATATCATGGATATTAATTAGGTTGAGATTTTCCATAAAAGATTGATCTGGAGTTAGATCTTCTCCACTCATATTAGACATCACCACATCATCTATTACAATTAATGGAGGATACTTCCCGTCTCGTATTCGAACAGTATTCCCCGCCACAGAAACACCGGTAACGAGATTAAGCGCATTTATTATATTTGTAAAACCGTATTTTTCTATTTTTTCTTCGGAAATGGAATTATCCGGTTCGCGGTAAAAGACAGACTTAAACTTTTTTTTATCTCTGTAAGTTTCTTTAACCCGTACCTCTGGCAGGTTAATTATCTTTATTCCATTTTCATACGTATATTGCAAGTCTGCTTTTGCCACATAATCAAGAGATTTTTCTTCTGAAACAAGGGGTTCAATCCATGTCGCATGTATTTCCGGGAAAGTGTCGTCCTCTATCAACAGTTCCGTCGTCTGTCCGCCTTTTCCCTTACTGTTCAGGGCTTGAATAACATACTCTGTGCTATCCGGAAATTCGAATTGCTGAAACGTATAGCATCCATTTTTGTCTGTTTGGGTCATATCGAAAAATCCTGCGTCCAATGATATTAACGATACATCGAAGTTTGTAGCTTCTCTTGATAGTAAACCGCTTTTCACGGTTCCGGAAATTTTTTGACTCTTTTCAAATGGAATGGTTGGATAACTTAATTTCCCACGGACTACATTCGGAATGGCATAACGTGCCCAACCATGGGTTCTCATCAGCAAATCGGCTGCGTATTCCGCATCTCTATTCCCTTTTTGAAAATAATATTCTGGATTTTCGATATTACCTCTTAACTCCGACTGCAATAAAATACCGGACAAGATACCGGATGTGGTATCGACAACTATTTTCCGGTCATCCGTTACAGATATTGAAAAGTTACCTTTTAAAGGAAGTTGTTCTCCGGTTATCAATTGGATTTTGGATTGGACTTGTTCTCTTTTCCCGTAAGCTTTTTTTTGCGTTTCAAATAATACCTTTCCCCAGTCATTATTCAACAGAAAAACCAGTCGTTCACTGATTATCTGCGCATCTTTTGTCAATAACAAAACATGGCTGATTCCCGAAGGAAAAAAAGAAGCATCGAAAGTGATAAAATCTTTTGAAGCGTCCCATGCCTTGGCATAGGTGACCAAGCCTCCGAAATGGATCAGCAAATAGAGTTCAGGACAAGGAACCGGATCGTATTTATTAACTTTGATCAATAATTTATTATCTATAATAATGGTTTTTAATGCAACTGTATTTGTTTGAGGCTTCGGTAAATCAAATCGAAGTGTACGGTCTCCGTTGTAACAAATCGCCTGATAATATTCGCCCGGCAAGGAATTAATTATAAATTCACCCATTCCGTCGTGAAAAGTTACGAATTCGGTAACCGTATCTCCTGCAGAGTTTACGACTTTACCCTTTACCTCCAACGATGTTCCGTCGTTATCAACTGCTTTGAATGCCACTTTAGACTCTTGTCCGGCAATTAAATGTCCGCCTTCAGGATAAAAAGAAACATCAAAGTCGCCTTCGGGATAAGGAATCCGGATGTATTGCCGAAACAGATTGTGATTCTCCTTCAGTTCCACATACACTACCCTTGTTGTTGCATTTTTCCGGATATTTAACTCCACGCGAATCCAGCCTTCCTCATCCGGTTTGCCCGTAAAAGACGGCTCTTGATTTAATCGTAACGTAATTAGCTGAGGATGAATAATATTCTTCGTTTTTGCATCAATAAAACGAAGGCTTGTATTTATTTTACCATCGGAGGCAAACTGAAAATCGGTTTCAAATAGCACCGATGAACTCTGAGGGTCGCTTATCCGAACGTATTTAGAAAAAAACGAACTTTCGCCCTGGTTACGCATGTATTGGGTGTAAGATCGAATTTTGTAGATGCCTTGCGGTAAATTTTCCGAAATAGGACTTGCGCCATAAAACAGATTGGTTGAATCCGGTCGTATTTTTACCCGTTTCACTACCGAATCGACAGGATTGATTAATTCGACATAAACATAACGGCTCTGTACTGCCTGTTGATTCGAGGAAGCATCCAACAAGAAAATCCTGAAAAATATTTTCTCTCCGGTAATATAATAGGATTTATCGGTACTTAAGTGGATTTTTTCTTGGGGGAAGGCTGAAAGTTGCTTGGTCATATTAGATACGACGCGCTCCAATACAATATTCTCTTGACTCAATAGAGTGTCAATACATCCGATCAGAGCTAATAGTATTGTGAGTTTTTTCATATACTTTATCACTTTTTGTTAGTCTTTAATGTGCAAAGATACGATTTTATTAGATATAAATTTACTCATTTTAAACTGATCTACTTTTATTGATTTTTATGTAAAGACATACAGTTCACTTTGAACTGTATGCCTTTTGAGAAGATCACACGACAAGACAGACTACCCGCAAAAACCTCCCATTCCTCCGCAATTAAGATCAACCCAAGAAAGCGGTTCACCTAAAAGCATAGGAGCCTGATCTTCCTTATTGCCTCCTGTATCTTCAAAAGTATGACAATTAAAGAGATCACCCGGAAATCCACAACAACATGTGCTTGTTCCGCCTCGCACCGACTTCATCTCGGCATTAGACATTTTGTCCGAAACCGTACTCAATCTAATTTTAGCTAATTTTTCCATATTGCAAAAATAAATAAATAAATGTTTAAAAAAATAATAATAACTCTCTTTTTTGCATTTTTAACAGTAATTGATCGGATTACCGTTTCGCTGCCGGCAAAAACGGCAGCGATTATCCAATATATTAAACCTGTAAAATAACGCAAGTTCTCAACTTTGATAATTGTGTTACGGTAACAGTTTCTCTATCGCAGCCTGCATTCTATCGTTTCCCGGATAAGATATAAATTTTTGAGCAAGTTTTCCTTTTGCATCGAAAATCAGATAAGTTGGAATAACTTCAAAGTCAAATGTATCCATAATATATTCCCATTCATCGTCATTCAGATAATAATGTTCGCCTCCGATTCCCCTGATTCTCTCTTCCCATAATTTTTGAGGCGAAGAATGATTGGTCAGATAAACAAAAACGACATCTTTGCCTTTTAATTCGCCTTTGACGTCCCTGTACTGTTCCATTGCAGCCAAACACGGTGCACACCAGGTTGCCCAGAAATCAACTACTACCACTTTTCCCCTGTATTTGGAAATAATGGCATTCTTCAACTGTTCCCTGGAAACCGCAGGCGTCATGTTCATAACCAGCGGGTCTTTCAATGCTGCCAACCGGATAATTTCTTCATTTCTTTTCAAAAGGATTTTGGCGAATTCTTTCTTGTTGTCTTTAAAATAGTTTTGGATATTTTCTTTCTGTTTGTCCGAGAGAGGTCTCAGTTCGTTGTTGAATTGACGCGCATAGCTGTTGGCTGCCAGCATGTCATAGAACAATCCTTTATTGAAGCCGACTAATTTCGACAGGTTACTTTTTGTTGCTTCCATCCATTGATCTATCGGAATATCACCGATCGGGGAAATGTTCAACGTATCACTCAAAAGAATTTTTTGTAACACGTCTGAGTAATATCGACCATCATATAAGTGCTGAGGATTATTCAAGTCAAAATCCTTTAAAAATGCATAATATTTTTTGCCGGGTTCGGGAGGATTAAAATTTACGATATCTTTTCCGGCATTTGCATAATCAATCTTCATTCTCGCTCGATACTCCAATAAATTCAAATTCAATACAAGTAATCTCATCTCATTCGCAACGGAATTTTTTGCGATTTCGGATAAGACATCATTTTCTTTCAACTTTTTCAATAGCTGGTTCTGACTGATTTTCGCCCGTTTTACAAACTCATCCGGCGTCTTGGCATAACCAGTAAAAATTTGGGGAGAAAAAAGATAAGAATATAATTCATTTTCAACCTTGGTTATGTTGGTTTGATCTGTTGTAGTCAGACCGAGACTGTCTGTCTGATTGATAATTTTATACCATGTCCCCGTCCGTCTTTCATATAATATATCTACTTTTGTTTCTTTTCCGGAAGTCAAACTGACATAAAATACATGAGATGTATGCTCCGAAACAATAGAACCAATCGCATAATTACACTGCATCGGTACTTCAAAGGAAAAAGAACCATCCTCATTCACTGTTGTTATTGCATGATAAGATTCAGCAGTCACCGGATAAGGAACAAACAAATCCAAAGTTTGATTATCTTCTCTTGTAGTCGAATGAAAATTCTCTATTGTACCCGACAGTTTGGCGGTTCCATCCCTGATTTCAGGTATGGGAAGCATATTTTCCTTTGTACTTGAACAGGAATAACAGGAATAAAGCAGCAAACAAAAGATTATGCTCGACATCCATTTGAAAAAAAACAGGTTATTCATATTTGTTGGCTTTTATTATAAATTTTTTTTATGAAAGACCTAAACCCCTGCTTCACAGCCTTTGTCTTGTGGATATTGTTTAGCAATACTTCCAAGTGTAGAAATAGCATGGAAGCAGGGGCGGTCTCGTACAATTTAATTCCCACAATGTGATTTACCCGCTTTATCATGCCAACAGAAACTGTTAACAGTCCCTCCACTGAATCTAATTTGGCAAGGAGTCCCTGCAGACTTGCCCTCACACCCGCTTGGTGGTACTTGATTACCAGGATCTATCTTCCGCTGGTCGTTTGAGCCTCCACCCATCACATTTTTCATCTCACTTTCACTTAGGACATTCGTCAGTCCTTTCAAATTTAACTTTCTCATGCTACAAAATTAATTTAAAAATTTAATAATAAAAAATAAAACTCTCTTTTTTTGCATTTTTAACAGTAATTGATCGGATTACCGTTTCGCTGCCGGCAAAAACGGCAGCGACTATCTAACATCGACATTAAAATCTGTAAAATACCGCAAGTCCTCAATCTGGTAATTGTCAGGCAGTTTATAGCCTGCAACCAGAACCGTCGGGGTCGCTTGCAGTTTCGTTTCTTCCTTCCAACGCTTGTGACGCTGAAATTCTTCCTCTATATGCGGGTCGGTCATATCCAAATTGAAATCTTTGAAAAATTCGTCCCGCTGTGATTTGCCTTTCTCAAACCATCCGGATACCATCTGCTGCCAGTCCTGTTTTTGCAAGGCGACGGCAATCAGGTAACGGTTGGTACTTTCCAGTTCTTCGCTGAATGAAGAAAGGATATATTCGATACATATTTGATTATCCGTATCTTTCAACAGTTTTTCCATCCGTTTGTGCATCCGTGCGCAGGGATTGCAATAGGGATTGCTTAGGATTGTGACTTGCAGTTTGGCGGAGGGATTGCCGAAAATCAAGCCCCCCTCTGCACCTCTCCCTAAATCCCTCCCCACAAGGGAGGGACTTCTTCCCGCGGAAGGTTTTCCCAAATGGGATTCCGGGAGTTGTGACGGGTTTGTCCCCTCTCCTGTGGAGAGGGGCAGGGGAGAGGTCTCTCTCAACATCGCCCTGAAAACATCCTCATCCGCTTTCAAACTGTTGATTTCCTGTTTCAAACGGGTTGTTTTCCGGGATTCTCCGATAATCGGGATTAGGATATTGGCTGTTAATATGTTTACTGCAAAGACGCCAAGGATGAACGTAATGTTCGCAAGGTTGATTTCGGGAATTTGGATAAAACCGAACAGTAAATTATTGACAAAGATTGCCCACAGTAAAACCTGTACAATCAGA
>JAITMT010000280.1 GCA_031277235.1 Tannerella sp. | reverse complement strand
GATAAAACTCCGCTCGCGCAGGGTTTGCAATGTATAACTGCGTCCGTAGTATCTGGCAATCATCCGGAGGCAGGTGGGACCGCAGTCCATTTTGTCTAACTGGGTGTAATGAGGGAAAGATTTTATCATTGTACCTTTAATAATTGTTTATAACCGTGCAAAAATAATTAAAAAATACACTTTGATTATTCAATTGATAGGCAAATAAAATACAGAAAATGATTTTATTTGAGACTGTTATATAGTATTGCATATTGTTCTGCAATCAGGCGGATATCATACGTATCAAGCACTTTCCGTCTTGCATTCAGGGATAATTGCATCCGGCGCATATCGTCATTCAACACCCATTCAATACCATTGGCAAGGTCTTCTGAATCATTGTGTGTAGCTACATATCCGTTTATCTTGTGATCTATTATATCGGCTGGTCCCGTATCTGAAAATACAACTACCGGGACAGCGCACGCCATCGCCTCGATGACGGTTTGTCCGAAAGGCTCTTCTATGGAAGGAACCAGCATTACATCAGCCGTAGAATATGCAATTTGTAAAAGCAGGTGATCCTGAATATACCCCAAAAAATGAACAGGAATATCCAGTTTCATTGGCATATCGTTTGCGCCAAAAATAACCACCTCATAATCACTGTGATGAAACGAGAGTCTTTGCAATGCCTCGAACAAAAGAGAAAAGCCTTTACGGGAATCCTTGACGGCATTATAAGCGCCATAGAGAATGATCTTCTTGTGTTGAGGCAACTTCAATATTTTTCGCGTAGCATCTTTGTCCAACGGTGAAAACAGATCGGTATCCAGCCCGTTGGGTATCATCTCTATCCGGTGTTTGCCGAACAAGGAACTTGTCTGGGTTACTTTTTTCATCCATAATGTAGGAACAACCACAGTAATGTCCAGATTTTTAAAGGCATCATATTTTCTTTGCCAGATCTGATGTGAAAGGTCATCGCTTTTGTCAGAACCCAAATGCGGACATTTACCGCAAACTTCAGTATAACCCCTGCATTCTCCCGAAAAATGACATCCACCTGTCATTGCCCAAATATCAGGAAATCGCCAAACTATTTTTTGCTTTATTTTTGCCATATCTTCAATCCGGATAAAACCGCCCGAGCTGATCCAGTGTAACTGGATAATTTCAGGATTGAAGAACCGGATATATTTTTGAAGGTTGATTCCGGTAATCGCCGGGGTAAACAAGCCTTTCTTATGATCCGGATAATCACGCAATGGCGCTTGGTCACGTATAAATCCATTTTTGGGAGATGACGCAACATATACGCCTGTAGATACCTTGCCGGCCGATTGTACCAGCATCACAGAATCAATCCCATACTGACGCAGCCCGGAATGTATCCTGTATGCAGCCCTGGGTGCGCCGCCGTTTCCGCTGGAAACACTAAAATACAGCACATCCGCCTTTTTACGGGATGTATCCGTTTGCCACGATCGCCAATGATAATGCAGGAAAATTGCATTTTGCAGCTTCTCTTCCAATATGCTTTCACTGATTTCATTCCGCAGGAACATCTGTACCTCCCGATGAGACCACGGGGATGTAACAGAAGCCGGGAACAGGGTGATTTCATCTTTCCCGCTATAGTTGTGATATGTCTTAGAGAGCATTAATGTGCCTGTAGTTTCTAAAACTATATTAATCCTGTCGGCGGCTGCAGAAGTTGTATCAGCGAGTCTTTCTATAATCTGTTTCAAAAAAGGATGGTTACTTTCGGATGCTATCCAGGCATCGGATATGAGAAAGGGCTGATGCAACATCCTGGCGTGTTCTTCGGGATCAAGCCCGAAACAGAATGTTTTTCCCTCAATGTGTTTGTCCATTGATTCAAGACATTCCGTATCAAAATCAACATATACACCACCCATTTTAAACAATATCAAATAACGGATAGCATGCCAGCGTTGCGCGTTGAAACGGTATCCAAAATAAATCCCGGCAAACTTGGGATAATACGTCCGGACAAAAGTATCCATCCGTTTTTTGTCCCAAAACTCATATTGCCATTCGGGGTGATGTTCTTTCCAGGAGCCGGCAAACTGTGCAAATTCTTTTGGAAGACGTTCAGTACCGGATTCCCATACCTGATGGATAATATGTGGTATCATAAGCAATTTTTTACACATTTTATTAGAAATATTCAAAGAATCCATTCTTCTTTTTTATTTTCGCTGATTTTCCATTGTACAAATTCGTTGTCAAAAGCGCAATACCTGCAAAAGGGCGACGGTCGGGAAATGAAATCCAGGATTTCCTGCAAATCGTTAACCTGATTCAAAATGAGGAAATCTTTACGGCTGATTTCAAATTTTACGCCGAACCGTTTTTCCAGATGTCTTGATGACGGCATTGGCGGACATGGATACAGTTTCCCGTCTTGAAGGAAAGGACTCCGGCAGGAGCAGTTTTTATAAGCCCTGTAAATATCGCGTTTCCCGCTCATATCAAATTTTTGAACCCGGAACATGTCATCTTTGCCATTCCGTCCTTTTGTTGTATACCGCGACACGCGAACGCCATACTTTTGAGCGGTTCTAAAAATCTTGCCGGTATTCAATTTGATGGGATACGGGCTTATAAGAACGGAAATCTTGTTATTCCGGCAGCCGGTCCAAAAATCCTCTTTCATTTTTGCAAGCAAAATTCCGTTAGTTAAAATATTGATATTGCCGTACGGTATATTTTGACGTGTTATCTGCATGACACGGACAATATCGGGATTCTGAAGCGGTTCGCCTCCAAGCAGCATGACGGTTTTAACATGCCCGTTGGTTAATTTCGAGAGTTGGGTAATATCCCGTTCAAACTGTTCAATATTTAAAAATTCCGGTTCTGCAACGGAACTGCAATGACAGCAATACGCGCAGTTAAGATTGCAATGCTCCGAAAGATGAATATCTATGTGATGAAGCATATCACAAACAGGCAGAAAAAATGAATTATAAATATTTAACATATTCTCTCCCATTCTATCCACTGTATATAATTTCTCATAGCGTTTACGGGCGTTGCCGGACATTTCTTTCCGTTTCTCGGGATTTTGGAGCAAATAAAGCATTTTTTCGGCGATCAGGGTTGCGTCTATTTCCGTTTTATCCGGCAATTCCGTTACCGGAACATGAAACCCGCTAACCCCTTCTTCCACCATTTCATCCAAACCGGTGGAGTCACTGACGATTAGCGGAACACCGTGCATTATCATTTCGATGGCTACGTAACTGCACTGTTCGTGGAAGGAAGGCATTACACCCAAATCCGCTACGGTATACAATTCATATAAATGCTGTTTATCAATTAATCCGGTAAAGGTTACACTTGTCCAGATTTCTTCGCATTCTTTCATGCAGGTATCGAAACTGCCGTTTCCCGCGATAAGCATACGGCAGTCCGGTAATGTTTTTAATACGGTTTTAAATGCCTGTATAGCATATTTCAGCCCCTTGATTTCATCTATCCGCCCGACAAACAGCACAACAGGAGCATCCGTCAGGCGGTATTTTTCCCGCAACGCCGTCTTTTCCCCTTTCGCCCTGCTGTCGGATAAGCCGTTGTAAACCACCGACAGTTTTCTTCTTTCAATCTTATAATCTTCTTCCATGATTTGACGGGTTTTCTCCGACAGGCATATTATTCTGTCAACCGCATCAAACAGTTTTTTGTCTCTCAAATATGATTCATTTATGTTCTTCTCAAAGGTATTTTCTTCCTGTTTTTGAGATATGATATGCCTGAACCGGCTTACGTTTCCGAAAAGACTGAAACTCCAGTCGAAATAATGGACGGTCAATATCACTTTTTCCTTGAATGTTTCACGCAATATTTCGGCAAAGGACTGTCCGTACATATAATTCAGGTGAAAGACAACCCGCTCCGTATCCGTAACATGCAACCGCAACAGATAGACGATGTTTCTGTAATACTGTTTTGACCGGCTTCCATAGTCCAGGTAAGGCGTTTTTTCCATAACTGCCGGAAAATACAGGTATTTTATACCCTCCGTCTCTTCCGTTTTTATACGCTCTCCACTTTGATTCAGGTTTATGACGGTAACATTTATACTTTTTTTGTCAAGGGTATTGACGAGTTCCCGGATGTAAGTGCCTATGCCATAAACAGACGCCCGGCTGTTTTCGTTGAAAATATATAAATTGACCGGTTGTATCATATCTTCTTTACTCTTTTATCCATATCCATGATGAAATAAATGCAATGTTTGTTGTTATCCCCATAAATCCAGCCAGTTATCTTTACATTTACCTGCGGTTGTCATCAAGGCCAGCCCTGTACCTGCGCAGCCTTTCAGGGACAGTTTGCCTTTTTCAAACCGGATTTCTTGAAATTGCCCGATTGGGTTCTCAATCAGTTTATCCGATACCGATGCCAACTCCTGACAGATGCCCGTCTGTCCGGTAAGTCTTTTACAGCGTAACAGCCAAATCAGCGTGTCGGATGCGTTTTCACCGGACAGTGTGCCGGATTCGGATATTTTTTGTATAGCGTTTTTCACGGATTGAATAACGGCTTCTTCAATATCGTCATACAGTTGGATTAATGGAATATACGCTAATAATTTTTCGGGATTGCTTTCTGTAAAAATCAATTCCGGACGAAAATGAGGTTTTAATCTCTCTGCAATCTGTTCTATTTGAGGATTGTATACATTCAAACGGTGCAGACGGCTCAGGAATGACAGGACATCCGTCAAATACTTATCCTCAGAAAATTCGCTGTTTTCCAGGATGTTGACGATGCGTATTATCATTTCCCGATTGGAGAGCAGTCTGTTTTTATCGCTTGACGAAGATGGGTGTGCTATCCGGCACAGCAGATATTGTCCAAGACTCATTAGACTGTTATTCTCCTGTGGCACATAAAAGATGTCTGAATGAATCCGGTTGTCAAAATCTTCCAGGATTTCATCCGGATTAATGTCCAGAAAACCGTTTTGCGCCAGATATTCAATGCCGGCGCCAATACCGGTCAAGCCGTTGGCATAATCTGCCGGACTGTTTCTATGTATTTCCGCCTGTATCTGTTCAATGATTTCCACTGCATAATCTTCAAACATCCCGTTTCCGGAATATTGTGCATAATGGAAAAAGAATACCGCAACTCCCATGCGTCCGTACCACAAGCCCGGACTTTCGAGCAGTGTGCCGTTTAATAGAAGCATATCGGCTATGTTTGTTAGATGGGTTGCTATCATAATATTATTAGGGTTTTACATGGCAAAGATTGGGTTTTCCGATTACCGTTTCATAGTTTGAGGGTGAAGAACTGATTAATGCCACCTTCAGTACGACAAAAAACAAGTATTTTTTCTTCATAATTATTCGGGTATAATTTTTGTTTTTTCATTTGTATAATAGCCCTATATGAAATCATACTGTTTCATTTCAGACTGTGACTTTCATTTATGAATAATCGGTCACATTCTTTTTTTCTCTGTGTTAAATTAATTTAGGTTATGATCTTGAATAACTGTAATTTTTATTCTCCTATTTACTTCCAGATAACGTTTCGCTTATTATCTTTTTCATCGCTTCATTGCCGGGATAACTTGTCAGTTTGTGCTTCAGATTTCCTTCGGCGTCGAAGATCAAGTAGGTCGGAATATAGTCAAATCCGTATTTCTTTGAGTAGGAGATACTTTCCCATTCGCCATCCCGACCTAAATAATACTGTTCGCCGCCTATTCCGGTTATTTTTTCCCGCCATTCCGGTTTGGGAAATGAGCGGTTCGTGATGTAAACAAATACTACTCCCTTCTCTATCAATTCCTTTTTTAACGGTCGCATTTCCTGCATCGCCATTAAACAGGGACCGCACCACGTAGCCCAAAAATCCACCATGACAACTTTTCCCCTGTATTTTGCGACGATGGAATCGATGAGTTTACCTTTCGGCAGATTTTTGTCTTTTTCGGAATATGTTTCCATGGGCTGTCCGTCCGGCTGTGTCTCCGTTTCATGGATGTTCAAATGCGCATTGGCTCCTGCCAGTTTTTCGATTTCCCCGTTTTTTTGCAGCAGAATTTTGGCAATGTCGCCATCTTTCCAGTACGTTTTGATGTTTTCGATTTGTTTTTTCGACAGGGGTCTGGCTTCATTGTTGAACTGCCTGCTGTAAGCGTTTGAGGCGAGCAAATCGTAAAACATTCCCTTGTCAAAATCGACCAAATCCGCCATCGTTTTTTTCACTCCGCCAAGCCATTCTTTGACCGGAGTATCTTCAATCGGGGGAATGGCAAAAATCTCGTTTGAAAGAATTCTCTGTAACACGTTTAAATAATTTATAATATAAAGACAATCTGAATTGTTCAAATCATAATCTTTCAAAAACTGATAATAAGAAATATCCAATTTGGGAGGAATCGAATCTTTTCCATATCCTGATGTCGTTATTTTATAATCCATAAAGATAGAAAGGTCTATCATCTTAATGTAGTTGAATAAAAATTTCCTGGATTCTCTGGATAAATCCGGAATTGAATCAATTTGTTTTTTCAGATTATTCAGACATTCGACAATTAACCAGGTATAATCATTTAATGTACGTTCGCCCAGCGGTTTATTAATCGGTATTATTCTTCTTGATTTACCCTCAGAAATTAGAAAATCAATTTCCGGTAACATTTTTTCAGAATCACTGGAAAATTTTGATGAAGGCTCAATTGTTTCAATTTTCATTTGTCCGTTGGAAAGATTTATGCGGAGATAAACTTCTTCATCGGGAGTAAGATTCAGTGCGACAAAATAATCATCGAAAACTATTCCTGTTCCGATAGAGCATTCAAGCGGTATCTCAAATGAAAATGTTCCATCTTTTTGCAGTCGGGCTTCAAAAGTTTTCATTCCTCCAGTAATAGGATAATGAACATTGTTAATGAATAGAGTAGAATCCCACGATTCAGAAATATATACTGTAGAAGTAGAATCATATACCGTAGAAGTAAAATCGGAATAGTTAACGATTTCTCCCGTTATTCTGGCTGTCCCCATTCGAATTCCCTGCTTTAGCGAATCCTGTTCCTTGTGTGTACAGGCACACAATAGAACGCATATTGAAATAAAAAACATTTTTTTTAACATATATATAAATTATAAATTACTAAAGAAAGGCAGCCTCAGAGGAGATTGGTTTTAGGCAACCTAAAAAGATCAATTGCTACAAAACACAATGGAGAGGAGACCCAATGTTACCATACATGCAAGTTCCGTTATGTTTTTTATCTTCGATTTTAATACAACAATCGTCTCCAGCCCGTGAACAAGAACCATCACAATCAGTATTATTGCAGTAATAACCATAACCTCCTATGACCGATTTCATTTCACTATCGGACAATTTTTCCGAAACAGAACTTAATCTAATTCTACTCAATTTTTTCATATTACAAAATAATTGAAATTTGTAAATTACCAAAATAAAGGCTGTTTCGAAAAACATCTTTCTTCAAAACAGCCTTATCAAATCAACTCGAACAATGGAGACCAGCACCAAAGTTACCATACAGGCAATATCCATAGTACTTATTACAGTTGTATATCCAGTCGCAAGGGTCCCACTCTTTCTTACCACTACAAGCTGTATCTTTTCGAGTATCAGGTGGACAGGGAGCCGTAACTGTTACTTCCGGCAATTGATAGGGATCATCATAAGTACCAGACCCGGGATAATCATCTCCTCCTACCACACTTCTCATCTCGGCATCGGACAACCTGGCCGAAACCGTCTTCAAACTAATTTTACTCAATTTTTTCATGTCGCAAAAATAATTAATTGTTTAATAATAAAAAAATAATAACTCTCTTTTTTTGCATTTTTAACAGTAATTGATCGGATTACCGTTTCGCTGCCGGCAAAAACAACAGCGATTATCTAATATCGACATTAAAATCTGTAAAGTACCGCAAGTCATCAATCCGGTAATTATCAGGCAGTTTATAGCCTGCAACCAGAACTGTCGGGGTCGCTTGCAGTTTCGTTTCTTCCTTCCAGCGCTTGTGACGCTGAAATTCTTTTTCCATGCGCGGGTCGGTCATATCCAAACCCTTGTCCTTGAAAAATTCGTCCCGCTGTGATACGCCCTTCTCAAACCATTCGGATACCATCTGTTGCCAGTCCGGTTTTTGCAAGGCGGCGGCTATCAGATAGCGGTTCGTGCTTTCCAGTTCTTCGTTGAAGGAAGAAAGGATATATTCGATACATATCTGATTATCCGTATCTTTCAACAGTTTTTCTACCCGCTTGTGCATCCGTGCGCAGGGATTGCAATACGGATTGCTTAGAATCGTGATTTGCAGTTTGGCGGAGGGATTGCCGAAAATCAAGCCCCCCTCTGCACCTCTCCCTAAATCCCTCCCCACAAGGGAGGGACTTTTCCCCTCTCCTGTGGAGAGGGGCAGGGGAGAGGTCTTTTTCAATATCGCCCTGAAAACATCCTCATCCGCTTTCAGACTGTTGATTTCCTGTTTCAAACGGGTTGTTTTCCGGGATTCTCCGATAATCGGGATTAGGATATTGGTTGTTAATATGCTTACTGCAAAGACGCCAAGGATGAACGTAATGTTCGCAAGGTTGATTTCGGGAATTTGGATAAAACCGAACAGTAAATTATTGACAAAGATTGCCCACAGTAAAACCTGTACAATCAGA
>JAITMT010000073.1 GCA_031277235.1 Tannerella sp. | reverse complement strand
GGAAATACAATATAAACTCAACAAAAGACCCAGAAAAAAATTAAATTTTTATTCACCAAAAGAAATTTTCTTCCTAAATTTGCAAAAAAAAGTTGCATTCAGTAGTTGAATCTACACTTCGGTAAGATGGAAAAAGAAAGTCCTTTCAAATTATTTTTTTCATATATTTCAACGAACTTTTCTGAAACAATAACAGCACCATCATAACAAGTTGAAAATGTATAATTTTTCTTTTTCAAATAAAAAGAATTTATACTTATTTTTTTTGCTTCATCTCTGTTACAGACTAAACCGCATCTCGGACAATATTTCAAAATATCATCTTTGTTGTAATAAAACTCTGAACCATTATCAGTTCCCGATACACTATAATATTTCATATTTAATTTTTATTAACAAGTATTATTCTTTTGTAATTGAGGGTGTTGTGCGAAAAAGTCAGCTGCTGCCGCTGGATATTTTGTTTTATTTTTTGTGTAAAATTCAGCCAAAGATTCCAATCTTCCCGCAGGCGCGGATTTGTAATCCGCGCCATTCAAGCACAGGTTGCAAAACGGCGTGAGCGGAAGACATACTTTATTTTTCATTTACTCACAATCTATTAGATAACAGCTATCTCCTTGAATACAAGAAAATCCTTGGCTTTGTATAAACTCATCAAAACCTCTTGTGTCCTTTCATTGACAATTGTTACATATTGTCCATAATGGTCCCAATTCTGTAGAAAAAAACCGTCAACATGAGCAGGTATTTTTGAATTGTCAAGTACAAGAGTACTGAAAAAATCAATAGAATTTCTTTTTGAGCCGACTTCGTCAATACAGTCGGCAGCAATATCAAAAGTCAACAGTTTATAACCTTTTGAGAAAATACCCTCAATCTCAATATCAATGAAGTTGATGCCTTTCAAGTTTGAAAAAGCGGCAATATCAAGAATATCATCTTTTATGATGAAAACATTTCTAATCTTGGAAAATTCAGGCATTTTTTCTTTTAAATTTATGAAAAAAGATTCATCTTTTATTACATAGCCATTATTCAATGCCTGTATTTTTACATTCTTGCAAGGAGGTCGTTCCAGTGCGAATTCGGTTGGTGCAATATCTTCACCATTGCATATAAATCTTTCTGCAAATGTAAAATATTTCCTCCAAACTTTATTTTCTCCATTTGTGTATAATCTGTATAATCTCATATTACGTTGTCTTTGTGATGATTTTATTTATATCTGTACCGGAAGTAGCACATTCGACCTTAATTTTAGCCAATTCTGCCTCAAATCCGGCTGCACCGCCTGCTATTCCTGCTGCTTCCAATCTATTGTAAATTGATTCATGAAAACTTTCTTCGTTGTGAGGCCCTTTATGTCCCGGAACATCTACTTTGTTTCTTGGATCATTTAGAACATTTTTTCTTTCTTTTCCATTTTTAAATTTTCCTAATCCATATTTTCTAAATAAACCTCTGAATCGATCAGACCATTCCTTATTTTTATTTGTTGCAATTTGGTGACAATCCAATCCGAAAATGTCAATCCAACTATTAACATCTTTAACATATCCGTACAAAGTCGGATTTCCACCTTCCAGTCCAATTGGATCTTGGCTCAAATACACACCTTCCTCCGGCGAATAATACCGGAACCGGTTGTAATACAGCCCCGTCTCCGCATCCTCATACTGCCCCTGATAGCGGAACGGGCAGTCGGTTTTGTACTGTCCATTGAAATTGCGAACCTTGCCGTAGGAGTTGAGTTCGCAGGTCCATACCGTTTCGCCGTCGTCGCTGTACATGGCTTCGGGGGTGCCGAGATAGTCGGTGGCGATGGAAAGTTTCTGACCGTCAGTCAGTTTTGCCGCAGGGACAAATGTTCCTTCCTCGAATATCCAGGTGATGACCGGATGTTTTTGCTCTTTCAGGTATTCGACGTTTCTTTCGCTGTCCCAAGCGCGTTCGGAGGTTGTCTTCCATTCGTGCAGCGGGACGTTGCCATCCGCCGTGATGGCGAGCAGTTTACCGTTGATGCCAGGCATACGATTAGTAGTCGGAATATCAATACCATATCCCGAAATGTTCCACTGCAGGGCGAGTGATAAAAGCAACAGAAAAAACCGCATATTCATAACTGAATTTTGATGGCAAATTTACGGATAAATTCGTGATAGACAATTTCTTTTCAACATTTCAAAGAACTTTTGTACAAATATTCGAGCAGTTTTGTCTGATTTTACTGCGGGATTTGCAAGGAATACATTACTTGTCATTTAAATAAATTCAATTTATAATTTCCTCTAATCCAATCTTTTCCAGCAACTTCAAAATAAATATCTTTTATATCATTATTTTTGAAAATTCGCGGAATGTTTTCTGTAACCAATATAATTGGTAAACGCATCACTTGACCGCCTGTTTCCAAGTCAGTACGATAAAAAGTGTTTGCTGTCATATTCGATTCATCTGAATCAATAATTTTGATTGGAAAAATTTGACTAACTTCATACCATTGATTACAACAATCACATTTATCTTTCAGGAAAATACCAGGATTATATGAGTAATCATATTTCAAGATATTTGTTGCTTCAAGCAAATAAAACTTTGGAGACTTTATAATTTCAACTAACAAATGCAACTTTATGTAGGAAAAAAATCTCTTGGCGGG
>JAITMT010000567.1 GCA_031277235.1 Tannerella sp. | reverse complement strand
TGGAAAGGTTGTTGGAGAAATGAGGTGTTTTTCGCTTAAAAATCTCGATTTTATCTCGTACCTTTGCGACCGATTTTGGTATGTTGGATGGGCAAAAACAGGAAAATAAGGAAAACTCCAGATTACGCTAACCGCTTTGCGACGATATTTTTCGTGGCGACGCTGGTCAATCTCTTTCTGTATCTGTTGCTCGAAAAATTTTTGGGTCTCACTATCAAGAAAGTAGATTTGTTTTCCGATATTCGCAAAGAGGACGGGAAAAAAGGAAAATTTAATAACTAAATTTTTGTTTTTAAGGAAAACATTTGCTTTCTCCACATTTGAAAATAGGCTCCGGTCTTCGTCAACAGCTCTTTATGATTTCCCTGTTCGAGAACTTTTCCATTTTCAAGTACAATAATAGTATCGGATTCGACTATCGTACTCAGACGGTGAGCGATAATAATAACGGTTTTTCCTTGTGATTTTAGATATTTAACAGCCTGTATTACAAATTTTTCCGATTCAGAATCAAGTGATGAAGTCGCTTCGTCAAGTATCAAAATCTCCGGATTTCTATACAATGCGCGGGCAATGGCAATTCTCTGTTTTTGACCACCCGAAAGTTGAGATCCATTTTCGCCTATATTCGTGTTGAAACCATGAGATAGTTTTTCTATAAAAGACAACATGCCCAAGCGGTTACATATTTGCATAATATGCTGTATGTCAGGTGAAAAATCTCCAATTGCTATATTGTCAATTATACTTCCTGAAAAAAGATATAATTCCTGCGGAACGGAACTGATAAATGTCCTGATACTCTGATTATCAAAATGTTCAATATTGGCTTCTCCTATCAAAATTTTTCCGGATTTCAACGGATACAGTTTCTGCAACAAAGCCGCAAGCGTTGTTTTACCACTACCGCTCTCGCCAATAATTGCTGTAACTGTCCCTTTTTGAATGGTCAGATTAAAATCTTCAAAAACATCTACCCGCGTTCCATAACTAAACGACACATGCTCAAAAACAATATTTCCAATAAGCCCTTTATCAAGTTCAATTTTGTTTTCTTCAGTTTCACGTTCCAAATCCATAATCTCAAAAAGACGGTCAGCTGCAATTAGGGCGTTTTGTACCGTTTTATTCATACCAATCAAACTTGAGACCGGATTCGTTAAATATCCGATTAAAGCGTAAAACGACAATAGTTCCCCTGGTGTTATTGCATTGTCTATCACATAATAAGAACCAACCCATAGAATAATTATTGTGAAAATACGGCTGACAAATTCTGTTGAGTTCGTAGAAAAAAACGAATTGACGGCTGATTTATAAACAGAATCCATCAATTTAACAAAACGATTTTCCGTTTTAAGATTGGCAAAATCTTCAATGCCAAACTCTTTAATGGTTCTGACGGAATTAAGCGATTCCACCAACTGACTTTCAAGATCGGCGCTCTGCTCCATCAATTTACGCTCGCGTTTTTTATTTAAACGGTCTGTTATGATGTAAATTACGACATAAAGCGGAATACAAATCAACAGTATCAACGCTAATTTCCAACTGTAAACAAACATCAATGCAAACGAAAAAAATACGATTAAAATGTTAACGATAAGCGAAATAATCACATCATTGATGAAAATTCTTATTTTGACGGCATCGTTTATGCGCGATATGATTTCTCCTATCCGCATCGTATCGAAAAATCGTTGTGGAAGCCTCAACAAGTGCTTGTAATAGCCTAATATAAGGCGTGCATCAATTTTCTGACCGGTATTTAGCATCAAGATACTCTTATTTACACTTATGAATATTTGAAATACAAGGATTAAAATCATAACAATACTCATTAGGTTGAGCAGATTCTCGTTGCTGTTCACCAATACATTGTCTGTTATTTTTTGTATATAAATGGATGTAGATAAGCCTAATACGGTATAAATCACCGCTCCGAAAAGCGAAGCCGCTAAAACTGTCTTGTGAGGAGCAAGCAAAAACATAAAACGTTGGAATATAGATGTTTTCTCGTTTCCTGTCTTGAAATTGCCGCCGGGAACAAGCAAAACCAACACACCTGACCATTTTTCCTGAAATTCTTCAATGCTCTCCTTGTGATAATCTCCGTCTGATGGATCCATGTATTGTATCTGACCGGCTTTCACCTGATATATCACGACATAATGTTGCAGACCGTTTTTCAGCACCACGTGCGCAATGGCAGGCAACGGAATATTGGGTAAAGCGTCTGTATTTCCACGCACGCCTTTTGCGGTATAACCCAACTGTTCGGCAGCTTTTACCATACCGAGAACGTTTGTGCCGCGCTTGTCCGTCCCGGCAATCTGACGGATTCGTGAAATGGGAAGTTTCAATTTGTAATGCCCCGCTACTGAAGCCAGACAGGCAGCGCCACAGTCGGTTATGTCACGTTGTTTGATTTTCATTCGGATTCAACCAGTTATCTACCTTATCGAAAAGCAATTGCCATAATGTTCTGTCTGTCAAACGAAAACGTCCGTTTAACGTCATTCCTTTTTTCAAATTACCCATGTATCCGTTTTTCAGCTTCAGGTATTTTTCGTCGAGCGAACAACGGATTTTAAAAACAGGTTCATCATTCATAACGGTAACATCGTCGGATATCTCCAGAACAGAGCCGTGTGCCATACCCCACTGATTATAGTTGAACGCATCCATCTGGAAACTGACTTCCTGATGTTTTTTGATGAAACCTATATCCGCAGGCGAAACATAACATTCCACCAATAAATCGTTATCCACCGATATTTGTGCGATGATTTGACCGGGAGCAATGAAATTGCCCGGCTGAACACCTGTAAACTCAATAATAGAACCTGTTGCAGGCGCTTTCAGTATGTATTTTGTTTTTTCTTCTTCTAGTTGCCGGATATTGGATTGCAATTCTCGAATTTCAATCTCAAAATTAGTGCGTTCGGCTTGCCAACGGTTGCGAAACTGTTCTTTCAAGTTTTCCAGTTGCCGAAGAGCCGTCTCATAATTGTTTTTGTATTGCAGATATTCGCTTTCAGAGGTAACTTTCTTGTTATAAAGTTCTTCTGTTACAGAAAATTCATTTTCCAAATAATTGACCTTTGTTTTTGATTCTTCGAATGAAGTTTGATAATAATTGTATTCATTGATGTATTTAGGCGTTTTCAAGCCGGCGCTTTTGGTTTCCAGCAACGCGGAGATGTCCGAAATGAATGCTGTATTCTCATTCATCTTCTCAATCAGCCTGTTTATCTGGACGTCAATATTTTCAGTATTTATGATCAACAACGTATCTCCTTCTATCACTCCTTTGTTTTCTGATAGTCTGACGTCTATAGCTTCCCCATACACGGCAGATTGCAATTGATTGTTTTCTAATGAAGTACGAATAATTCCCCGTGCCTGAGCACTGATTTCCACATATACAAACGGCAATGCCGCAATGATAGCCGTAATTGCTAAGATTACAGCCATATAAACAATATAACTGCGTGTGCTGCGTCTCACAAACAGTGATTCTGTTGTGTCAATGACTATTTCGGGAGGGAAAAGCATCAAATAAACAGTTATTATTTCAACCAAATACTTGTGCCTATTCTTACACCGAAATGTTTGTCCATTTCAACTTCTTCGGGCAAAAAGCCTTTTGTTTTGGCAATTAAACCTAAATTTATGGATATTCCTTTCAGTCTGCTTTCGTTATGGACGGGGAAACGGTATTTGCAGGTCAAGTCAATGGCGCCGCCCTGCATACTTTCTTTTTGAGTAAAGGAAAAATCTTTGGGCTGAGACCATCCATGAACGGATACGGAAGAAATGAAATTTTTAAACGGTTTAATATCAGCCACTTCAATTCCTACAGCAGGAAACCAGTTTTCCTTATTTTGGTATTGCCTGAAATAGAGATGGGATTTTAATGATTGCGTTTTCAACCAAACATGTTCATCCATAAAATCTCCGAAAGGAGACATCGTATAACCCAAGTTAAAGTTTATCAGATATTTATCCTTAATATGAAAACCCTTTCCCAAAATCAGCGTCGGGTCAATCAGGTTTATCAGCGAACGCCAGCCCACCCTTTTGACAAAATCTTTTTCTTCCGGCGACAAATCCCTGTAATCAACATACCGTTGAAAATCCTCTGCCGGATTGTGCAGTGCGCGAATGGCTCCGTACACGTCAAATCCGGCGATATCCCTGTTCAATTCATTCGATTCCTCCCGTAAATCACTGTTGTAATTGAAAAGTCCCATCGCATAATACGAAACCAGACTAAATTTTCTCACAAAATATTCAAGCCAGAGTACTTTGAATTCTTCATCATTCCAGCTTAAAAGCGATTTTTCCCTTAACAACAACGAATAATCAGATTCTAATCCCGCAGTGTACATTCTTCTGAAAACAGGCAAGTTAGAACTTCTTAAATCAATCAACTGCTGATTGGTTACGCCGGAAACATAAGCCGCCAAATTTTTGTTAAAATAAGGTCGGGATATGCTTCCGATTTGTTCATTGGTCAAAATTGAACGGTGTCCTTCCTCGTGGGTAAGCGGTATAAAGAAAAAATCCAAAACACATTGAAGCAGACCGCTTGTCTTGGGAGAAAAGTTTCTATTAACTTCGTTAATACTTAATCTATAAAGGCTTAAGAAACTTTCATTGGATTGTCGCATTGTAAACAGTGAGGAGGGAGTATCCTGAATGACAAAAGGATACTCTTTTTCTGTAATTGTGTCAGTTTGCCCAATAACAAAAATGGTATAAAATATTAATAATAAGAAAAATATAAACTTCCGTCTCATGATACAAAATTTTGTTGTTAAAATGAGGTTGCCTTAATTAGGCAACCTTCATTTACCTTACATTACAGGACTTCAGCAGCTTCACTCAATCCTATCAAAACACCAAGAACAAAACATAGAATAATTCCAAATATTCCACCTTCTGTTCTTCTCATTTCATCTTCTGTTAATTCCTTAACATTAAGATTTTTTACATCTAACTCTTTCATACTGATAAATTTAAAAAAAGTAAATACCTCAGTTAATCAGATAATATCGCTCCTACTACCCAGCCAACGACGATGCCAATACCCATAGCGATTAGTCCCGCAAAGATACAACCTCCGTCAATCTTTCTCATTTCCGCTTCTGTAAGCGGTTGCAAATTTAATACATTTGTGTCCATTGTTAATTTTTTTTTAGTTAATAATACTTAAATTCCTTTTTATAATCTTTTTCGCGATAAAAATTACGCTGCAAAAATAGAGCATATTTTTGAGAATGATAACCAAAATATTGTTATCTTTGACCAAAATTTTGGTAAAATGAGTATAGGAAGTAAAGTAAAGAAATACAGAGAAGGAAAAGGTCTGTCACAGAGGACATTAGCGGAAAGTATTGACGTCAGCCAAAGTATCATTTCAAGCATCGAATCCGACAAGAGTATTCCCAATTCGGTGATGCTTAATAAGATAGCGGAGAAATTAGGCGTGGATATCAACGAATTGCTTGCCGACGAAAACATCATTCAAAACAACTATGACAAAGCCATCGGCAACATTCACAGTCAGGTAACCATTAACAACCACTTTCCGGAAAATATCCTGGAAACGTTGCTGTCCAATCAGGACAAAATCACAATGCTTTTGGAAATGCAAAACCGGCTGGTGGAAAGGTTGTTGGAGAAATGAGGTGTTTTTCGCTTAAAAATCTCGATTTTATCTCGTACCTTTGCGACCGATTTTGGTATGTTGGATGGGCAAAAACAGGAAAATAAGGAAAACTCC
>JAITMT010000564.1 GCA_031277235.1 Tannerella sp. | reverse complement strand
CGCTCAAAATCGTCCTTGTATTTGTCATAATTCAGTTGAGCAGTTTCAAAAGCCAAGCGTTTGTAGGTGTCGTCCACCTGAGCCAATACGCTGCCTGCGTTTACAAAATCGCCTAATTTGAAATTGACTTGCACGATTTTTCCGCTTGTTTCGGCGGCAACGGTTACTTCTTTATTGGGCATTGCCGTTCCAACCAAATTCAACTTCCCGCTTGTTGCCCGCATTTCGGCTGTTGCTACGCTCACGGAAATAGTTTCTTGTTCGGTTTTAACCACCTTTTTTGAATCCACCTCTTTTTTGTTGACGATTAGTTTTACTACGCCTAATCCTATTATGGCAATTATCACAAGACTGATAATGATTGCTTTCTTTTTCATTTCTATTATTTTTTTAATTGTTATTATATTAGTGATTTAATTTGTCCGTTCAACGACATTATTTTCAATTCCGCTTCTTTGTAATTGTACAATGCGGTTAAATAGTTGGCTTGCGCTACGTTTAAACTCATTTCGTCCTGCAAAAGATTGCTCATCGTAGCCAACCCTTCGCGATATTTCAAGGCGGTTTCGTTATATACTTTTTCGGCAAGTTCTATGTTTTGTTGTTGTCGTCCTACGTTTTTTTTATTGTTAAAGTAATTACTGACAGCGTTTTGATAATCGGCGATAAATTTTTCTTTCCGGTCGGAAAGCAAAGCCTCTGTTTTCCGGATGTCCATTTTTGCCTGACGCAATTTGGAACGTTTTTCTCCACCGTCGAAAATCGGAATAGACACGCCGAGACCAATATACGAAGCGCCGTACCATTTGTTTTCGAGACTGCTGTTGAAATAATTTTTAAATTCCTGCCGCAAACCTTGAACCGAATATTGTCCTGTAAGCGAAAGTGTTGGCAGATAGCCGTTGTTAATTATTTTCCGGTTTATTTGGTTAATTTCGTTTTGCGATTCCAACAATTGAATATCAATATGGTCTGAAAAACGGATTGCAGTTTCGGGTAAATTTTGCAGTAAATCCATTTTAGCGCTATCTGTTAGAATAATTGTGTTGTCAAGTGGAATATTCAACATATATTTTATCATATTATGCTGCTGTTGCAAACTTGCCTCAACATTGTCCAATTGTGTGTACAGGTTTTCCAAATTGACATTTACCCGGTCGTAATCCACCTGTTTGCCATACCCGTTATCAATTAAAAGTTTGGTAATATCCTTCAGATGTTTGGTACGGGTGATATTTTCTTCAATCAATGTCTTTTGTTGAGAAGAAGTTACAGTGAGAAAATAGAGTTTTGCCACTTCTGCTGTTAATTCTTCGCTTGCTTTTTCAATGCTCAAATCGTTGAGTTCGGTTACTTTTTTAGAAAGTTGCAAGGCGGTTATGGCGGTTTGGTTGTAAAGCGTCCAATTCAGCGTAACGGCAGCGCTTGTACTAAAATTACTTCCCATTTTTACCGGAACGGGCACTCCGGGCGTTCCTACAAGTGCGCCGAATTCTGCCGGAAGCATAGTCGTCGGCAACGAAAGGTTATCCTGAAAATTGACGCTACCGTTGATTTTGGGGATAACAGCAGAAATGGCTTCCGCTTTCTTTTGACGACTTTTCTCGGCATCCATACGGACTGTCTTCATATTAATATTCTCTTCTACTGCCATTTGAACACATTCTTTCAACGAAAGCGTGATGATTTCGCCCTGTCGGGCAAACAGTTTCGGGATGCAAAACATCGCGAGCGTCGCCACTAAAATTACTTTATTTTTATTCATCGTCATGTCTTTTTATTTATTTTAATTTGACGATGCAAAAGTACGGGGCAAAACTTCGCTCAATATTGAAAAAAACACCCAAATGCCATTTTTGGATACTGAACTGCGGAATGGGGTTACCGAAGTCTTTTATTGATTTTTAGCTAATGAGGCAGGAATATTTTTAAATGAATGTCCGTATAAGAACCTGAAAAATTATGCAATACAATGATTGATGTTTCATTGATCTGTCCCGAAGGGACAATATATTGGTAGAAAATAGATTATCTCCTCAATCGGCGTGCCTTCAGGTACGCAATATGTAGAATCATTTTCCCATATCGCGTACCTGAAGGCACGCATTTCCGGGAATTACCGTTTGTTCTACCAATATTACATCCCTAACGGGATTTTAGGAGAATATACGGATACTCATTTATTTTTAAAACTGAAAATAGATAAACGGCACAATTTCAGAACTTTTCATTTGAATGACAATAAAAATCGCCAGCGAAAGCAACGCGGCTTTGCCCCAGAACGATAATCGCGTAACCTGTTCCTGTATTTTCAGGTCAATGTTTTTGGGAATAAAATGTATGATATAACCTGCCAACAATAAGATAAATACCGTTTTATATCCGCTTATCAGTTGCAGGAAAACGCCGGGCTCGAAATGGGTGAAAATCTGCGAAAGCATTTGAAAGGCTTTTTCCATCGTGTCGGCGCGGAAAAATATCCAGGCAAAACAGACTAAATGAAAGGTAATCAGTGTGTTCAAAATCCGTTTGCCGGGCGACATGTCTTTTCCGAACGCTTTCCAACCGAAAATGCCTGACAGCCACTTGTGTACCGCCAGCGCTACGCCGTGAATGGCGCCCCAAAGGATGAAACGGGCAGCCGCGCCATGCCATAATCCGCCGAGTAACATCGTGATTATCAGGTTTATGTAAGTGCGAACTTTTCCCTTGCGATTGCCGCCGAGCGGAATGTATAAATAGTCTCGCAACCAGGAAGATAGCGAAATGTGCCAACGCCGCCAAAATTCCGTGATGCTGGCGGACTGGTAGGGCGAATCGAAGTTGATTTTCAGGCGAAAACCGAGCAACAGCGCGATGCCAATCGCCATATCCGAATAGCCCGAAAAGTCGCAGTAAATCTGCAAAGCGTAGCCGTAAACGCCCGTCAGATTTTCGACGCCCGTATAAAGCGAAGGATTGTCGAAAATCCTGTCCACAAAATTGACGCTGATGTAGTCGGAAATAATACTTTTCTTGAATAATCCGCAGATAATCAGATATAAAGCCTCGCCCATCTGGCTACTCGACAGCAGCAGTTTGTTACGGACTTGCGGAAAAAAATCTTTCGGACGAACGATGGGACCCGCGACCAATACCGGGAAAAACGACACGAAAAACATGTATTCAAGCCAATTTTTCACCGGTTTTATCTCGTCGCGATAAACGTCAATGGCATAAGCCAGTGATTGAAAGGTGAAAAACGAAATACCGACCGGTAAAAAAATGTCAAGCGGATGAAACTGAACCTGTTGCAGCGGTTCGTTTCCAAACATGCCGCCAAAATAGTGAAAAAGCCCTACCGCCGTGTCATACAGGAAGTTCGTGTATTTGAAATAGCCCAGCATACCGAGATTGACTAAGATGCTGAGCGTTACCCATAACTTCCTGTTTGTCTTGTCTTTAGTCATCGCAATGCCGTGTCCGATGAAATAATCAATCGTCGCGACAATCAACAGCAAAATGACAAAAACGCCGCTCGTTTTGTAGTAAAAATACAGGGAAAAAAGAATGACATATATAAATTTGACAGTCAGATGATTGCGTATTTTATTGTAGAAAAAATAGAAAATCAGGAACAGAAACAGAAACAGTCCCGTACTGAAAAGCATCGGTGAATCGGGCTGATACTGAAGGTTTTCCAGTAACTTATTCCACGACAAATTTTCAAATATTGACAAAATGCTATTCCACATCGGGCGACTCCTCCTTTCCCCAATTTTTTGATTCGTTCAGGCTGTTTATCAGCGATTTATACAGCAGTTTTCCCTGTTCCTCGTAGCCCTTTTGCGTGAAATGGATGTGGTCATAGGCGAACAGCCCCGCGTTCCACCAGTTTTTACAGGAATTGACGCCGCCCGAAGCCGCGAACAAATCCCAGCAGGCAATCCCGCTTTTATCTGAATAAGAAGCGATTACCTCTGCCGCTTTGGCGGAGTTTTCGTTTCTGACATAAATTCTTTTGCCTTTGAGCCGTTCCCTTTTGTAGGTTTCCGCGGGCGTTGTCAGCAAAATGGACGTGTTGGACAATTCCTGGTCAATGAGGCTCACGAACGCATCGATTTGCCGCTCAAATTCAGACTTGTCGAAGTTTTTTCCGAAAGATTCGTTGGTGCCGAGCGAAACGATAATCAACGCAGGATTCAGCAATGATAACTGCCTGATATACTTTCTGTTCGTGAAATCTGAGAATCGCGCTCCGTTGATACCCAGGGCATGGTATAAAATGCCTGCACGTCCGTTTGTCGGCAAAAATCCGTAATAAATTCCGGGAACGGAGGACGTATCCGTTTCGAGCGATTGAATGTAAAGATTGCTAATCAGACCGTTACAGATAAACGTATCAACCAGAATATTTTCAAAAGACGAGTCGGCTTGACAGTAATCAATATCCGATTCGGGAAATAGCGGTTTTGAATTTATATCCCTGAATAACAGCGCTTTGTCGAACTCGTAACCGGCTCCGTTTCTGGGCGTTATCATCACGCCCAAATCTATTTTTTCGGCTGCGGATTCAATGCCGACCCCGCCGATTCCCCAACTGCATTTCGGATTTTTTTGAATACATGTGCCTGATATAAAGTTTTTTATACCGGAAGTGATGAAATAGTCGTTGGGTTCGTTGCTGCCGGACAGTTTAAGCGGTGAAATCCAGCCTCTTCCCGCATTTCCAAACGTATCTTGCAGCAACCGCATCGTTTTTCCGCTCAAAAAACCAGCCTGAATATGCGAGTCTCCGATGTGTATAATGTTGATAATCGTGTCTTTACCGTTACGCAGCGAGTCTAAATTGTCGTAAAAATGCTGCAAGGTGTGCCCGGGATCTCTGACGACACAAAGAGAATCAATGATAAACGGCAGATTTACAGTGATTTCATTCTTTGGATTCAGCAAGGCGTAGGATTTGTCGCGGGTCGCTGTTGCCAAAAACAGCATCAAAAATGCCCATACAGTCGCCATTTTCGTCCGTTTACTTGATAAGTTTTTCATCCCCGTCATACATTCTTTTTTCTTGAAGCAAAGCATCGTAGAAAGCGTTTGCAATTTCGCGTCCGCCCTTGAAACTCAGGTGCGTATAGTCCTTGCTCGCCTTGTTTGCCTTTACAAATTGCACCATGCTGTTTTGCCCGCCCATCGCCGCAAAAATATTCCAGAATGCGATTTCGGCGTCCTTGGCGGTCTGGCGTTGCGTGCGAAGCAGGGAAATTACGGAAGGCATTGTGGTATAGCCATTTCCCTTCTTGGTACTGCGGTCGGAAACGCCGAGCAGCATGACGTCTGCGCCGGGAAAACTGTTCTTAATGTGCTGAATAACAGTGATCATCTGTCTGCGATACCAGCTGTATTCGCGCGTGGAATCGCTGGCGACATTCAGCCCGTATTGCAGCACGATAAGGTCGTAAGGACGAATGCGTTGCAGTTCGCGACACCAATCCCCGTCAATCTCCGTCATCACCATGCCCGTATTTCCGCGAAGCGACAGATTATCAACGACTACGCCGCTGTTGTCTTCGAGCGCCAAGCCCAAAGCCTGCAAACCTTCCGCGTTGCGGAATTTGATCTCCGCGCCCGAAAATGTCCCCCGAACTTCAAACTGTTTTATTTCTCCCGAAGTTGCCGGCAAATCGTAAATGAGACCTCCTTTTTCCTCATTATCAGATATTTCCACTTCCGTATTTTCACTGTTCACATAAATGATTTTGAGTAGCGAAACTTCTTTCAGTCCGGGATACATGTCCACGTTCTTGAAATTTATGGAAGCGTCGTCCGATTTCGACTCAAAAAGCAGTCCCGACAAGGCGTAGCGCTGTTTTTTGTTTTTGATGATGGAGTAGGTATTCCAGCCTTCGGCGCTTTGCTTGACCGTCGGGCGAAACTGCGAAACATTGCTCGTAACCGGAATAAAACCGACGCCGCGCCCGCCAAAACGTTCCTGCATTTTGGCGCGAAAATCGGCGACGATAATATCGCCTTCGATGAACGAATCGCCCACAAAAGCGATTCTGACAGGTCTTTTCAAGTTGTCAATGTTGTTGAGCGCAGCAAAAAAGCGGCGCAAACCGCTATGGCTGCTCGAAAAGTCCTCGATATCCTTGTTGGAAATATCGTTTCTGTCGAAGTCCGTATCATCCGATGAATCAAGGGTTTCGTTGTCGGAATCTTCTTTCGAACTACCGGTCTTTTCCGTTTTTTTCCCCGTTTCGTTTTCGGGAAACAGGATGGTTTTTATGTTTTCGCCGGGCAAATTCACAGCAGGATTTATATCACTACTTCCCTGTATATCAGCAATAAAAGGAATGTCTTCGATACCTTCGTCCGACGCCAGCAAATTGCCTTCGTCGTCCTTGCGAATATCGGAAAACAGATCTACTTTCTTGATAGTGAGCCCCAAAAACTTTTCGGGTAACAGATACAGAAAGAGATTGACCAGCGTCGCCACGAAAAGTATCGTCGCAAAGCGGTTTGCGTAATCCGGAGTTTTCCTTATTTTCCTGTTTTTGCCCATCCAACATACCAAAATCGGTCGCAAAGGTACGAGATAAAATCGAGATTTTTAAGCGAAAAACACCTCATTTCTCCAACAACCTTTCCA
>JAITMT010000515.1 GCA_031277235.1 Tannerella sp. | reverse complement strand
TAATATTTCCAACAAACTGTCGAACCGCGATCTGCGCCACTTCGACGAAAAGTACATCAAAATCATGCTGCTGGCTTGTCTGTTCCAAAGCAGGGCATACGTCCCGATCAGCGAGATGGAAACCGACACAGGGTACGTCGATATCTATCTGTTCCGCAGTCCATTGGTGCCGGAGGTAAAATACGAATGGATTTTCGAACTCAAATATTTCAAGGCAAGCGAAAAATCAATGGCTGTTCATCGCTCGGAGGCACAAAAACAGTTGCAGCGCTACAACAGTTCGGCAATAATGAAAGACCGCAAGGATGTGAAAAGGGCAGTGATACTGTTCATCGGCAAAAACAAATACGAATTGTTTCAGAAGTAATTAGTTTCAAGTTTCAAGTTTCAAGATTCAAGCGTGTAAACCAAATAAATAAAAAGTTTACACGCTTTTTAATTTTAAAATTGATAATAAATTAAATTCATAAATTATAACAGACATGCGTTACGAAATGATGTTCCCGGACCAAATCCGGGAAGCGATAGACAAAAACACGCCGTTAGTGATGGCGTTGGGAGTGATTGAGTATCATGCCGAACATCTTTGTCCGGGCGTGGATACTCTGGTAGTGCAGGGAGCATTGGAAATGCTGGAAAAGGAAACGGAAATGGTCTTATTGCCGCCGTTCTGGTATGGCGCCGCTTCTTTTGCCGTTTCCGGTCCCGAGCGAAAAGGCGGAATACACATCGACTCGGGTGTGCTGAACACGTTTGCCCGTCAGTTGTTCTACAACCTTTTGCGCATCGGGTTCCGCAACATACGTTTATTCTATCATCATCAAAGCGAGAATTTTGCAAGCGGTATGCCGAATGATTTGGCATTCCGACTGGCTGCAAAACAGGAAATTTTTGCGTTCCTCGACCGTGAAAAAGGTGATGGATGGTGGGGCGAAGACCTTGCGTCGGCAAATTATTATGCAGAGCATGACGCAGGTACCGACCCTTTCAGTTGGATACGGGTAGAGCCGTTCATGTGCGCCGAAGCGCAGGCACAATGGCCCATCGACCACGCCGGCGAACAGGAAACGTCACTGATGCTGGCATTCTGTCCCCAAGGCGTGGATATGAAGCGTTTCGACAATAAATACTGGTATGCCCAACATGCGCCCAAAGCCAATATGGACTATGCCAATAAAGCGAAAGCGTTTATATTGAACGATTTGAAAAACAGATTGAACTCATAATTAATCGTAAATCGTAAATGACAGGTCAGGAATTATTACATCTGTTTGAATTAGCCTCTCGCCGTACTCATATTGTCGGAACAAAAGAAAATGGCGTTATTGTTGCTTTGGATTTGGAAGGCAGGTTTTTTACAGTAATCAACGACCGGGTGATAAGCAAGGTTCATCCTTCTGCGATATTAGCCCGGTCTGATAAAAACCGGTTTCAAAATCCCGGCGGCGACGCGCTTTGGCCCGCACCCGAAGGCGCCTGTTTCGGATATGAATATGCTACGGGAAGTTGGCGTGTTCCGCCTTCTGTCACAGGCGCCGTGTGGGAAGTCGTTTCGCAGTCGGCAAATGAATGCGTGATTAGAGCGGAAATTGATTTAATCAACAACGCTCAACTCGGCATCCCATGCGAATTTGAAAGGCATATCCGCATCGAACAAAAAGAAAACATGCTGTATCAGGAAGTCAGGGAGCTAATTCGTTACATCGGCAAAAGGACTTTGGACAAGACGGAATTTGCTTTGGCGCCCTGGTCATTGTGTCAGTTCGATGCGTCGGAAACAGGTATTGTTTACATGCCTGTACCCTCGGTAGAGACGCGGCATGCCACGTCTCTACAACCGGCAGAAGACGATATTTGGGATATGTACGCACCCGTCGGCGGTCAGCGCGCCATGAAGGACGGCTTGTACGTGGTCAGAACCAAAACGCCGGAACGGTTTCAATTAGCATTAAGCAAGAATATTGCATGGATTGAGTACATGAATGAAGGCAAATACCGGATAAAACGATATGCCCGGGATTTGCCCGACGGACAGCGTCACATAGATATTGCGGATGTGCCTCCCGACAAATTACCGTCCGGTAAGGGCGTGAGTTTGAGCGTATATTGCGACCCGTCAGGTTTCGTAGAACTTGAAGCCTGCGGCGGATGTACGGAAAAACTTGAACCCGGCGCCGAACTTTATGTAAACGTAATTACTGAATTTGAAGTTTTATAGTTATACACAAGTAAAAGTAATTGTCGGATTTGTAACGGTATAAAACCTATCAGGTTTTTAAAACCTGATAGGTTTCCTTCCATCCGAAAACTAAAATCACATTAGTATAATAGTTCAATAGTCAATAATCAAAAAAACATGATGACAACAAAAAAAAGTATAGTACTTCCTCTCCTGATTGTAGGTTCGATGAACGGCATACTGGGTTTTGCCCTTGGCGTGAATGCCTTTTTCATCCCCTTTGTACAGCAGGCATTTAACGTAACAACAGGCATGGCTTACATGATTATGGTAGCCACATTTTCAGCCTATTTGGTATTTGGCGGACTTACCGGTCCCATCCTGAAAAAAGCCGGATACAAAGGCGGAATGGTCATCGCCATGCTGCTGATGTCGGTTGGCTTTCTGATGATTGTTCCGTCGGCAAAGACGGTCAGTTTTCCGCTGTTTCTGTGCGCCCTGTTTGTCAATGGGCTTGGACAGGCGTTACTTACAGGCGCTTACAGCACGTATGTGTCCATCATCGGCAACCCCGACAGCGCCGCAGCACGCATTTCCTTCATGGGCGTCTGCGCGAAAGTTTTCTATGCCGCAGCGTCATTCATCCTTGCATTCTTCATGGATTTGGCTAACGTGCGGATTGACGATACCATTACTCCGTTCTACCTGATTGCAGGCATTCTTTTCGTTATGGGAATTGTGTATTATTATTCGCCATTGCCCGAAGTGAAAGTAGCCGGAGAAGAAACCGGGGAAGCAGGGAAAGCGGAGGAAGCAGGAGAAGCAGGGGAAAACTTTTCTGCGTATGCGACCTCCAAAACAAGTATTTGGCAATTCCCTCATTTACTGCTGGGCGTTTTTGCGATATTTTTTACCGTAGGGGTAGAATATCTGGCGTTGGGAACGATTAATGATTATGCGCAAAACCTGGGTCTTTCCAATCCGCAGAATTACGTTTGGTTAGTATCATTTGCCATGATAGCGGGCTACGTGGTCGGCATGTTGTTTATTCCCAAATATTTGAGCCAGACCAATGCTTTGGTTGCATCCGTTGTTCTGGGAATGACGGTTACGCTGCTCATTTTATTCATTCCGGGTTCGGGGTCTATCTGGTTAATCCCTGTTTTAGGTTTAGCCAACGCCCTTTTATGGCCTGCGGTGTGGCCCATCGCCATTGCCGATTTGGGTAAATTTACCAAAACCGGCTCGTCGTTGCTGGTTGCAGGTATCATCGGCGCCGGTATCGTGTCTTTATTCTTTGGATTTTTTGCGGGAAAATACGGTTATCAGCCGGCATACGTGATTGGTTTGCCCTGTTATCTTTTCATCCTTTATTTTGCGCTGTGGGGCAGTAAAATCAGAAGATGACGCAACAACTTCGCAATAGAACGCAGATGACACGGATTGAACGGATTTTCACGGATTTTATCTGCGTAAATCCGCCCAATCCGCGTCATCC
>JAITMT010000213.1 GCA_031277235.1 Tannerella sp. | reverse complement strand
TTGTAAAATTCAATCTGTCGTGTGATATTTCGATTACCTTCCTGTTGAACTATTTCCAAAATGGAAACAGTTGGGTCTTTTTCCAATTCGCCATCTTCGTAAATGTTAGTTAGGTGTTTATTTATTGCCGGAATCTGCACTCCAAACAACGCCGCCATAGCCTTTTGCGTCAGCCATATCGTCTCGTCCTTTACCACCACGTCAATTTTTACGTTTTCTGTCGGCGTGTTGTAAATCAAAAATTGAAGTTCCCTATTCATATCTTATTATTTTTCTTTACAAAAAAATCTCTCACAAGCAAAACTATAATCTGTGTATAAGTTAATTAAACCTTTGTTTGCAAGAATTCGATGCTTTATACCCCCAAATAGCGATTGCCATGACAATGCAAGCCCACAGCAACATCTGCCAACCTGTCAAAGTCCATCCGCCAAGTGTCCAACTCTTTACGCCTGCCCAGGTTCCAAATGCGCCCCCAATAAACATAACGGTCATATACATTGTATTAATACGGCTGTGTGCAGCTTCGTCCAGCGTATAAATCTGCGCCAGACCGGTAATCTGCGTACTTTGATGACCGACGTCGAGTAAAACCGTAGTTAAAATAAATGCGACGAGCGAATACGGGAAAAATTGAATCAGAAGCACGCCAACAATGATGAAACAGACCGTAAACAGTTGATTTCTTGCGGGATTGTATTTATCGGCCAATCGTCCGAACACAGGCGACACAAGTACTCCGGCAATAGCCAGCAATCCGAAGAGACCGATCGTATCCGAATGAAAATCAAACGGTGGCAGACTTAAATGGAAAGTAAGCGTCGTCCAGAAAGAACAGAACGTACCGAAAGAAAAAGCGGCTAAAAACGAGAGCCGGCGCAACGACGGAAAACGCTTGAACTGAAGGAATGTGGACGCCAGTAAACGAATGTAATTTCCCTGATATACAGGCTCTAACTTAGGCAGAAAGAGCGCAACCAATCCTGTTGTAACGACCATCATACACGCAGAAATCGCGTACATATACCGCCAGGAAAACCATTCGGCAACATATCCGCTGAAAACCCTTGCACCCAGTATGCCAACGAGCAATCCCGTATAAACGATGCCAACCACCTGTCCTTTCTTTTCGCCTGCCAACGCAGCAGCCATTGGTACAAGTACTTGCGTGGCTACGGCGAGAATACCTGTTAAAAAACCCAGCACATACAAGCCTTGCCAACTGCGGACGAATGTGATGGCGGCAAGTACGGCAATAAGCATTGTTTGCAAAATGAGAATCAGTCTCTTACGCTCCACCTTGTCTCCCAAGGGAGTAATCAGCAGCAAACCTAAACCGTAGCCCAACTGCGATAATACGGGAAGATTACCCACCTGACTTTCACGCAAACCCAAGTCTCCGGCAATGACCGACAAAACAGGCAGACAGTAGTAAATGTTTGCAATACAAACACCTACGGCAACGGATAAAACTGCTGTTTGTGTTTTTGTTATGTTTGCGTTTTTATGCTGCATTCTTTATTTGTCAAAAATTCCCATGCCGGTAAAACCTCTATCCGTTTGCCGTTGTGCATAAATGCGTCGCGTTGATTGTAAAAGCTTATATTACTAATATACAAAACCGTATATTACCAATATACAGATTTCACTTCCTCACGTCGCTCACCACCTTTCCGTCTTCAAGCGTAATGATCCGTTTCGCCTTGGCGACGATGCGTTGGTCGTGCGTGGAGAAGATAAACGTAACACCCTCCTGCTCATTCAGTTTCTCCATAATGTCGAGCAGGTTTTCGGCTGATTTACTGTCTAAGTTGGCAGTCGGTTCGTCGGCAAGGACGAACTTGGGTTTCGAGGCGAGCGCCCGTGCCACCGCTACGCGCTGCTGCTGTCCGCCCGACAGTTTGGCCGGACGGCTGTCCATGCGGTCGCCCAGACCGACGGCTTCCAGCAGTTCGGTTGCCCGCTGCTCGATTTCGTCCTTTTTCCTGCCCTGCAGTTCCATCACGAAGGCTACATTTTCCTTTGCCGTCAGCACCGGAATCAGGTTATATGCCTGAAAAACAAAGCCGATGTGATGCAGACGGAAAGCCGTCATTTCCTTCTCTTTCAGCAGCGAGATGTCTTTTCCGTCCACGTGCAGACTGCCCGAAGTCGGCGCGTCCAAGCCGCCAATCAGGTTGAGCAGCGTCGTTTTTCCGGAACCCGACGGACCCACAATGGCGGTAAATTCGCCTTCGCCAATATTCAGGGTCACATGATCTACGGCACAAACTTCCTGTGCAGTGTCTTTGAAGATTTTTACCAAATCTTTGATTTCAATTATTGTTTGCATATTTATATGATTAATAAGTTTTTATGTTTAAAGTTTCTTTTTCATGCTTTCCATCGGATTGAGATTAAGTTTCAAACGCTCAATAATGGTATCGAATCGTTTTTGCTTTCCAATCTCCGTTTTCGTTTCCGAAAAATAGGAGCTTGCGTATGCCTTGCGTGTTGAAAGTGAAATTTTTATGAAATTTTCATAAGCGACGGAGTAAGGCTTCAGCATCTGTTCAAACTGTTGCATTTGTTCCCCGGTCAGTTCAAATTTGGGCTGTTCCCAGAATCCGTTTGACTGGGCGTATTTGATTTTTGTCCTTCCGAAATCGGTCATTATACCTCTGCTTTCCAGCACTTCCGCCAGCTTTCTGTTCTTTTCCGACCAGGTACTGTTCTTTTTTCGCTGTTTGAAATATTTTATATACGTCTTATCATCAACACGTTGAATCAAACCATCAATCCATCCGAAACAAAGTGCCTCCTCCAACGCTTCGTCCGGTTTCAGGACGTCCGTATATTTCCCTTTAACGAAAACTACCCAAATTCCTTCGTCTGACAGGGCATTCTCCTCAAGCCATGCGTGAAATTCCAGACGGTTTTTAAATGTTTTTTGATTCATATTTTGTCTATTGTTCATTTTACGTGTTCATACCGTTCCGTTATTTGTTACTGATATTTTGTTGAGCAATTGCAATGGATTTGTTTAGTTTTTCAACAAACCATTGCTTGTCCGGTAATTCAGTAAGATATTGAGCAACTTTAATGTTCGGCTCGTCCAATAATAAAAATTCGATATGTTCGGTATTTCCTTCACTACAAAGAAGCAAGCCGATTGGCGGATTTTCGTGCGGTTGCCTGTCGTGCTTTTGCAGATACTTGAGATACAACTCCATTTGCCCTTTATATTTGGGTTTGAATCTTCCGAGTTTCAAGTCAATAGCCACTAAACGGCAGAGTTTTCGGTGATAGAAAAGCAAGTCAAGCGAATAATCAACACTGTCAATAGGTATGCGTTTTTGTCTTTCGATGAAAGCAAAGCCTTGTCCAAGTTCGAGAATGAATTTTTCCAATTCGGCAAGAATAGCATTTTCGAGGTCTTTTTCCGAATAATATCCGCTTAGTCCAAGAAAATCAATGATATAAGTGCTTTTGAAAACTAAATCGGGACTTATGTGTGTATTGTCTGTTTTTTGCAGAGTCTGTAAAATTTCGTCTTCGGGTTTGGCAGCGATGGCTGTCCGTTCAAAAAGCATCGCGTCTTGTTTTTGTCGCAATGTGCGTATGCTCCAATTTTCGATGATGCACATTTGCTGGTAAAACAGCCTTTTTACAGGGTTTTCAATAGCCACAAGCTCAATAAAATGGCTCCAACTTAATGTTTGCGACAGTGTCGCAAACATTTCTTCGCTGTATGTTTCGGCTATCTTAATCATCCGTGTAAGAGCGGAATAGGTGTAGCCTTTCCCAAACTTTTCGGTCAATCTTTGCGACAGTGTCGCAAGAATTTGTCGTCCTTGTTGCGAGTAGGTTTCAAACCCTATTTCGGTAATAATGTAATTGCCGATTGACCAATACAGGCGGTTGATCTCCGTATTCAAATATACGGCTGCGTTTCTGCCCGTTTTTTCGATAAGCGTTTCTATTCCAAGCAGCAAGTGGTTTGTTGCGAGGGGTTGTCCTGCGTTTGAAATGTCTATTTTGTCGTTCATTTTTTTGAAATCTTATGAGTGCAAAAGTAGTAAAATTTTTTCAATTTTTTTCGTTTGATGCTTTCGGCCGTAGTCCACCGCATTGCCTACAATTTATAAATGTATGAATCTTTCTCTTTTATTTACGACGATTCACTGTTTTACTTTATCCCGCCAAATGCACCAAAGCACATATTCTTATGCAGTATTTCCACTTTGCCGAATCCGACACGTTTCATAAGCTCCAACTGATAAGTCATTGACCTTGGCGAGTCTTCTTTTGCCACATAGTCCAATACTTTTTGACGGTATTCCTCACCGTTCAATCCCTCCAGATAATCGCCGTATCTTTCCCACATATAGTCGGTTAGTACCTCCATATCCTGCGTGATCAGGTCTGAAATCATCAGGCAACCGCCCTGTTTGAGCAAGTTGAAAAGTTTCGTGAAAGTTATTTCCCAATCCCGGTCGTCCCGAAGATGATGCAAAACTGCGCCGGCAAGAATAATATCATAGTGATTTTCAATTAATTCAACCTCCCTGATATCGCCCTGCAAACAGGTAATTTTACCATTTGTCTGACGCGATACTCTTTCTAACGCCCTGTCAAGCATCGGTTTACTTAAATCGACCAGTGTGCAGTTCAGATTGGGTATTTTTGTCAGCATCATCAGGGTATAATTCCCTGCGCCACAGCCAATATCCAACAGATTTTCAGCATCGGGTACAATCCTCTTTGCCGCTTCCGTTATCAGTTCCAGCGAGATTTTTGCATCTATGGTCGCCACCTGCCCCGTTTCAAGATTTGAAAACCGTTCCACATCGTTATCAAACCGTTCCTTAATTTCTTCTACCGTTGATTTTGTCATATTCATTATCTCTTTGACGATCCGGCTCTTCCGTTAAAATCAATGCAAAGGTTTATCCAAAATTCAAAATCCTGCCGGCTTTTAAATCCCACAGGCTCGACATAGCAGTAGCCTTTATATTGTCTCTTTTTCATTATCACCGGCAGAAAACCTGTTTTTTCAGATAGGCTCTCAGTCAGGACAGGATCGAAACGGCACATAAGATTCTGCCCGCTGACATTTACGCACATTTTGCCATTGACGATGAAGGCAAGTCCCTGAAACATTTTCTTTTCTTCGATTTCAAGTTGATAAAACCGTAGCAGGTATTCCCTCACCATGTCTGCAAGTTGCGTGTTGTAAGCCATTATCTTTTAGTGTTGTTGGTAAAGGTCAACGTGTCAAAATAAATGCTCAGCGATTGCAGTTTGCCGTTTTTAGCCGTCCAAATTTCGGAAACGTTACCGTTGATTTCCTGTCCGTTTGGAAACCTGAAATCGTAATTTCCGATAACGCAGGCGCTTTCATCCTGAATGATCATCTCTTTTACACGCATCGAGGTAAACACTTGTGAAAAACGTTTAATGACCTCAATATAAGCCTGTTTTCCAATGAGCGGTTCCGACTTTGTCATATCGCCGCCTACATATCGGAAATCGTCGGCAATGACGGCTTCCCAATTTGCCTTTTCAGCAAATCCCCTGTAATAAATTTCGAGTAACTCTTTCATTTCTATGGATTTTTTATCATTTCTTTTTTATATTTTTATGTACTCAATGCACGTTTCTTGCACTGTAATTGCACTCAATGCTCGCTTTTTGCCCGCTTTTTCGATTTCGTAATAAGATCTGACATTCTCGCCTTGCAGTTTTCAACTCCGACAACTTTTCCGTTTTCGTCTATGCCGATATAAATCTTACTGCCTTGTGCATTGGCAAAACCGTATATCCATTTCAAATAGTCGTAGTGCAAACTCTGTTTGTATTCTATGTTATGTTGCTCCGGCATAATATTTTTTTTCGTTTCGGCTGCAAATATACGAAATTTTGCTTACAATTAGCAGCAGTGTTTTTATCCCGTCTCATTTCATAAATATTTCATCATCAAAAAGTCTTCGTGGTTTGCGTGGTCAAGTCTTTCGCCTGTGATTTCGTAACCCAGTCTATGGTAAAATCGCACAGCGGGATTATCTTTTTGTACTGAAAGGGAAGTTTGCTTGTACCCACGCACTCGCAACAAGTCAAAAAGGTTCTGCATTATTTTGCTTCCGATTCCTTTTCCTCGAAAACCCGGCAAGACAGAGATTGCGAGTTCAGGTGTTTCGTTGTCAATGTGTCCGTATGCAGGGATTATTCGTGTCCACGCAGCGCCAATTATTTGTCCGTCTTGTTCGGCCACAACTCCACAGTCATCCTTACCTCCAAAATCCTTGACATATATATAAATTTCAGGCTCATATATTATTTCGTGCGGTATAGGTTCAGCGTCAGACGGCAGAAAAATTGCATTGAACAAAAAGTCCTCCAAAATAGGATATTCTTCTCTCTGTATTTGACGAATTATCAAGTTGTTCATATCCTTCTTTTCCTTCGATAACATTTCTTAATAACCTTCGATAAAATCCTTGAATAGCAATATTTTTTGCGACTTCTCCTTATTGAAAAGTAAATGCTCGAAATCATGCGACTTCATTTTTAAATTTGTTTTTTCGGTTATTTTCAGCAATGATGCCTTTAATTCCGCCTTGTTTTTTATATTGCATTTTTCAGCAAGATATTGATAATCAGGCTCAGTTAGTTGCATAAGGAACATTGCATCGTAAAAATCACGTCCTTTCGCACGCGAGAGCAACGCCGAAATTTTCATAGCACAAAGCACATTGTCAGGTGGGACAGGAAACGGAAAGAAAAATCCTAAACGCTTGATATTTACAAGATTTGTATTGTAATCAAATCCCTGATTCTGCATTTCTACCTTGATTAAAAAACGTTCTTCCCTGTAACCCGAAAGTCCCAAATCAAACAGTAATTCAGGAAAATAGATATTTCGGCGAAAGGCAGTCAACCTGTCATTTTGCTTGTCTCGCGTTTCAACACGCAAACCTGAACGCCGCAAAAAAACAAGGATACCGTCCGTCATTCTTAAAAAATCTTCATGCAAAAAATTCTTGCAGTCAAAGTCCAAATCTTCCGAAAAGCGGTCAATTCCTTTTACCAACCGCAAATTTGTGTCGCCAATAAAGGCAATTTTTTCAACATATACCGAAGTGGACAAAAAATCCAAAATCAGCAGTTGCACATACTCCTTGAGCATATACTTTCTAAAAAGTGGATTTCCCTGCATATCGGCAGGAAAAAAGTTTTTAATTTGTTGCAGGTTAATCATATATCATACAAGTCTGTAAAAATCTCAATACGTTTTGTCAATTTTTTATTGTTAAACTTATCCAAATACAATCCTAACTTTCCGATATTCAATTCTTTTTGAATAAAATCTTCGTCAAAACGCAAATTTTCAATTTCACTTTCTGTATTGTAAAACGGATAAAGATAAAGCAAATCAAGTATTGCCTTTTCGGGTGTGGCAATGCTGATGGAGCGATTGCCAAACGTTTTTTGTTCGTAACCGAAAAACAGGTCGGGCTTAATTTTTTTGTAGGAAAATTGAGCTGCTTCATTTCGAAACTCTGCCGTTTTCAGTGAACTGACGGCGGTGATTTGTGTAACAGCCTCAGGGATAATGCCATAAAATGCAAGCGCAGTATGTAGGCTGACATAAGACGGCTTATAAATAAAATTCGATAGAAAAAGTGAAAAGTTCGGTTGCAAAATACTCTCTTGAAAGGCGTAAAAACCCCGTCTCAACTTCACAATAAATCCCTCTTGTTGCCAGCGAGTGAGGTTATTAGGCGATATATTCGGAAATGCAGCCTTTACCTGATACGTTGAAAACGCCCCCAATTCAATAAACCTGTTTCTGAAATTCAAATAATTCATTTCGTTTCTATTATTCTGCAAAAATAGTGAATTTTGGAAACAAACGAAAATTTTCCTTATTATTTTCTCTTTTACTTCCATTTCGTTGTTTCTATAAAATTACCGTTCCATCTCTTCTATCATTTCGTCAAGGACTTTAGTGTTTTCTTCCAATTCCAACTTTATGGCCTTCAAATTTGGGATTTGTTTTGTTCATTAGATATATTTATATGTTTTTTTTCAATACATATTATAAATTCAACAGCCATTTTGTTGCGTTTCGTTGTACAATTCCGTTGTAAGTTGGTTCTTCGGGGTCAAGACAAATTACGGTTTTAGGGTGATGATTTTTCAAATTCATAAATGCCGAAAGTTCCCTTTTCTGTGTACTTTCTTCGCGCATTGTGAGGCAAACCTGATAATAATGCGTGTAACCGTTTGTGTCTTTTGTAACAAAGTCAATTTCGTGGGAAGCATTTTTACCAATCCAAACGCTGTTTTTACGCCGTAAAAGTTCAATATAAACCACATTTTCGAGAATATGTCCCAAATCCGAAAGATTTTCCCTTCCTAAAAGAACGTTGCGAAAACCTGTATCTACGATATATTCTTTACCTTGCGTTTTCAGCATTTTTTTGCCTTTCAAATCAAAGCGGTTGGCGTGATAAAAAATATAACTTGCATTAAGTATTGAAATATAACGGCTTACCGTTTTATCGTCAATGTTGTCTTTGGTATGAATAAAGTAATCGGCGATGCTGTTTGCCGAAACCGGGCTACCTATGGAATCGGATAAAAATCGCACAAGATTTTCAAACGCAATCTGGTTGTAAATTGCATTTCGCGGCTTTATGTCTTTTTCTAAAATGGTCGAATACAACCCTCTCAGATAGTTCTCGTATGCAGAATGGCTAATTTTGAGTAATTCCAATGCTTGCGGGAAACCGCCTGTTTGTAAAAAATTGACTAAATCGTTATCGCTTGGTTTTTCAATTTTCTGATATTCAACATATTCCGCAAAAGAGAAAGGGTGCATTTCTATCGTTATTGCCCGACCTGTCAGAATGGTAGCCAATTCGCTCGAAAGCAGGTAAGCATTACTTCCTGTTGCATATAAATCTACGTTTTTTAAAATGTGCAGTCCGTCAAGTAAGCGTTCAAAATTGTCGAGCATTTGAATTTCGTCGAGGAAAATGTAATTTATTTCCTTGTCTGAAAGCGAGTTTTTGATATGAAAATAAAAATCGCGCCAATCTTCAAATGCAGTATTCTCGGGGGCTTCGAGATTGTAATGCTGAATATTGGAAGGCGGCACACCTTCCAAAAGCAATTCATCTCTAAACTGTTCCAAAAGAGTGGACTTTCCGCAACGGCGTACTCCTACCACGACCTTAATTATTTGAATATCTTTCAGTTCACGTAGTTGTGACAAATATGTTTCTCTTTTTATCATATTTTAAATTTCCGAAAACTTTTGATTTCTGATTGCTTTTCGGAAATGCAAAATTACAAAATTATTTTATAAACACAAAAAAACGTTGAGACACGGTGTGCGCCGCAAGATACCCGCTTCGGCGAGTCGTGGATTGCATAAAATCTTAAATTTTTCGAGCATTTTTATAGTTTAAATTTTATCCCTGCATTTACCACAAAACCGTCAAGCGGTGCATAAATGTCTTTGAAAACCGGGTTTGTAATTGTTCCCGTGTAAATACTTCCGAAACGTGTTTGCCGTATGTCGGTGAGGTTTTCACAGTTGGCGTAAATCGAAAAGTGTTTCCATATTTTTTCAATCATTGCGCCTAAAATCCAGTAGGGACGTCCTGTCGCGCCGTCTGAAAGCGGCTGTTTGCTTGTGTAATAGGCTTCCAATCCTATTCGCCACTCGCCTTCCGCTTCGTACATTGAAACTGCGCTTACGGTGTGTTTAGGTGTCAGCGGATTTTGATAGCGCATTCCGTTTTCTTCAATTTCTTCCATTCCGATAAATTCTATGCGGGTGGGAATATTGGCGATTGAGCGATTGCTTCTGGTGGACGATATGACAACTTCGCCAAGTTCGGAAGCGGAAGTGTTTAATACTACGACTATTGTGTCGCTGTCCGAAAGCGGAAATGTTAATTTCTGTTGTTCCGTTTCGTACCCGATACACGAAAATTCAATCGTTTGTTCGCCGCCGGGAATGTTTTGGATTGTTACGAATCCGTTTAGGTCTGTTGCATTTCCGTTTACCGTACCATTTACAACGGCAGTCGCGTAGGGCAACGGCTCACTTGTTTCGGCGTCTTTAATCGTTGCTCTGAATGTGTTTTTAGCAAACAATGTGTTGCCCGAAATCAGTGCAATCAGGAAAAATATGTATGGTTCAAGATTGATTATCATTTTGCAATATTTAAGAGCCAAATTCAAATTGCAAAAATAGACCAAATTCCCCAAACTTCAAAATTTTGACAAGTATGGGGAATTTTGTCTGTTGAAAAACAGTTTTTCATTCAAAGAGTTTTACCGTACATTGCCGGTTAGCGTGTCGAAAATAACAGATTCGTTTTGAGAAACAACAATCATTCCATCCCACTTTCCTTTCCACCTGTTCCTTCACCGGTTCATCTGTACCGACCTGTTATAGACCTTGCTGAACGGATAGCCGGATTCTCCGATCAAGGTCAGTCTGAAGCCTTTCGACAGAAATAGGATTCCGGCGTCTTTCGATGCGTCCGTCACCGTTTCCAATTCCATTTTTCCGGCTTTGTTGAAACGCTGAATATACATGGGAAAAAGCGTAATGGTATCATTGTCAATCCTGTCTGCGTATCTCTCTTCAAATTCTACACGCCCGATCAGGCTTTCATTCCGTTCCGGGAAGTAATGTTCAAAATAATGCGGAGAAAAAAACATACGCAGCAAAACTCCCGTACCCTGCTTCGGATATGCGATGTCAACACGGTTATATGACGCTTTCCCGATTCGTATCAAAGGTTTCTTGCGATATTTTAATTCGTAAAAATGGGAAAATTCG
>JAITMT010000473.1 GCA_031277235.1 Tannerella sp. | reverse complement strand
TAAACAGTGCGTTTTCGGAGGATATATATTCGAAGGCATCGTCGAAATTAAAACCTACCGCGGACAGATGCAGGACGTCAACTTCGGCAGTTCAATCCAAATCATTCCGTATGAAAGTCCGCAAGCATACGAAGATATACAGGTTCCCGATTATTCGGAAAACAAAAGCCGCCATAGCCGTATCCCCGACAGCCGCCATACCCTGCTCTGGAAACCCGACGTCCAAACCGGCGACGAACCATCCCTCCGCCTGCCTTTCTCGACCTCCGACCTTACCGGCGATTTTCAGGCAACCGTCGAAGGCATCACTCAAGACGGTAAAATTTTCTTCTCAACCGCCATTATCAAAGTCGAACAATAAACCGTTTCCCGACTCGAAAGATACGAATAAATTTTAACGGCTGAAAACATAAACCATTTATATACTGATAATTGTATTCTTTTGAGTGGTAAAAATGTAGTGATAATTTTTCTTGAAATTGGAATACAGTAACAGAAATGAGGTAAAAAATGAATCGTGTTATCATTTTATTCCCTAATTTTGTACTTTAAACAATGATTCTTAAAAAATGAGTTGATTAATTATTGGTACAGGTATTAGACATTAGACATTAGGGTGTGAAAGCTATATCAGCTAAGTTAGGTGTCTGACGCAGAAGTTTAGCGACTTGAACTTCTGCGTTTTTTTTGCAAAAAATTTGCCGGATAAAAAATAATGACCTATAGGTCAAAAAGGAGTCTGCAATCTTCTGTATCGTTGATACATATTGCCTTTGCAGCAAATCAAAGGTGCGGAATGATGAATTGCTAAGATATTGTGATTCACGGCAATGTGGAATTGCGGGCGAACTTTGTACCGGCAGACAAAAGCAGATATGCTGCAACGCGGTGTGTATATCGTAACTGTCAATAACAGAGCGGGCAGAAAAATAATCATTAGCCCGTAGCAGCCTTTTTTTAATCCTCTTGTGGAGCCCGTGTGAAAAATCATCATATTTAGTGATTGCAGGTATGTCGAAAAATCTCTACTTTTGTAGCCGGTTTGGAATTAAATTTAAGTCAATGACAAAGCAATTATTCGTTATAATCTTCTTATTATTAAGTGGAAAAATGCTTTCGCAGGCAGACGGCGACACCCTCGGACACGTGCACGAACTGGAAGAAGTTCAGATTGTGGCGTTCAAGCAAAATGCCGACCTTTCGTTGCAGCCGGTTTCGGCAAGTGTAGTGTCGGCAAATGTTATAAAAGAGAATAACTTTTTAAATATCAAGGAAATATCGGCTTTCGTTCCCAATCTTTTTATTCCCGACTACGGCTCCAAATTGACTTCTCCCGCCTACATCCGTGGCATCGGAGCCGCCAGAAATGCGCCTTCGGTAGGGCTGTATGTGGATGGAGTTCCGTATTTCGACCGTTCGACTTTCGATTTCAATATCCTTGATGTTGAGCGACTTGAAGTGTTGCGCGGTCCGCAGGGGACGATTTACGGACGCAACACGATGGGCGGAATCATCAATGTTTTCACCAAGTCGCCGTTTAAATACAGGGGAACGGACGTTTTGCTGTCGGCAGGCAGTTATAACAGTTATCAAGGGGGTATCGCCCATTACGGAAGAACAAATGACGATCGATTGGGATATTCAGTATCAGGCAATTATCTCCATACGGACGGATATTTTCATAACGTGCTTACCGACAAACAGGCTGACCCGATGGACGCGGCTTCCACGCGCGTGCGGCTCAGTTGGAAACTTCTTCCGCAACTCACTGCCAATCTGATACTTGCCTACGAATATTCCGATCAGGACGGCTATCCGTACCGGATTTATGACCGGGAAACAGGTGTGATTCAGGATATTAACTACAATGCCCGCAGTTTTTTCCGCCGCAACATGTCGAGTAACGGGCTGAATATCGAATATATCAACGATATTTTCCGGCTGGGTTCGCAAACTTCGTTCCAGTATTATGATGGTACTCAGGGAATTGACCAGGATTTTTCGTCCAATGACCAATTTTATGTGGATTTCTATCAGGAGCAGAAAATGTACTCGCAGGAGTTTAATATCCGTTCGATTCAAAGCGACAGCCGCTATCAATGGCAGTTTGGGGCGTTCGGGTTCATGCAGGATTACACGCAGACTAACGACGTGGATTACAGGCAGTTGGAACAACATGCGTTGCAGGACGTTGACAATCCGACAGCCGGTTTTGCCGTCTATCATCAATCCACATTGAATAATCTGTTAATCAACGGTTTGTCTGTTATTCTCGGAATCCGCTACGATTTTGAAGAAACAAGCAACACGCTGATACGCACCGCGATAAACAAAGACCAGGCGCCGGTTGTTACGCCGTCCGACGAGGTAAAAACCTCTTTTTCGCAAGTTATCCCCAAAGCCGCCGTGCAATATGCTTTCGGAGATGGTTCCCTTGCCTATTTTTCCGTGACAAAAGGCTATAAAACAGGCGGTTTCAACACGACTGCCGATGAAGAAAAAGACCTCACTTTCGATCCCGAACACAGTTGGTGCTATGATTTGGGAATCAAGCAATCACTGTTTAACAATCTGATTAACTTCGATTTATCGCTGTTCTATATCAACTGGAACGACCAGCAAATCTCACAAACCAAACCGACGGGACAGGGTTTTCTGCTTCGCAACGCCGGAAAATCCGTCAGCAAGGGCGTTGAATTTTCGGCGCAGATAAATGCGACCCGAAACCTTGATTTTCAGGCGTCTTACGGATATACCAACGCGAAATACATTCAATACCGGGAAAGCGAAACCACCAACTATGACGGAAATTTCCTCCCGATGGTGCCGCAAAATACAGTAGCCTTCGGCGCGAATTATGCGATCCATACAGCCTTTTCCGTGCTGGACAGAATCGTTTTGCACGGTCAATACCTCGGAACCGGAAAACTCTACTGGAACGACGCCAACGATATTTCACAAGCCTATTACAGCATCTTCAACGGTAAAATTTCCTTCGTGAAAAATCAATTTTCCATAGATTTGTGGGCAAAAAACATCGGAAACACGTCATATATCACCTATTATTTCACCTCCATGGGCGGAAATTACGTGCAAAAAGGCAGACCGTTCACTTTTGGCGCGAACGTGAATTACCGGTTTTGAAACCATTTCTAACGGAACGTGTCGGGAATGCAGAAAACTTAAGGACACTTCCAAAAACTACATTTTCCATCATTGCGGACTATGGAGGAACGAAACTGGAAGCAATCCAAAATATTGATATGGAATGGATTGCTTCGGGCTATCACACTCATAATGACGTTTTCGGAGGGTTTTTAGAAGTGCCCTGAAAAAATTCAGACAATCGTTCCGCTGCCAAAGCACAGGCGGCGATTTTTGTCGTAAATAACGGCAAACTGACCGGCGGCGATTCCCTGTATTTTTTCTTCGCTTTCGATGGTGAACAGGTCGTCTTTCCGGCTGAGCCAACCGCGCGTAAATTCAGGCGTGTGGCGGATTTTGAAAGTGATTTCCCTGGCATCGTCGAACTGCCCCCAAATATCTTCGGTGATAAAGTTAAATCCCTGTAAATGAACAGTTTTTCCGTATTGTGTTTCCGGGTCGTATCCGTTGGAGACGTAGATGATATTGTTTTCGACGTCCTTTTGAACGACAAACCACGGTCCGCCGCTCATTCCCAGTCCCTTACGCTGACCAATCGTATGAAACCAGTAACCGTTGTGCCTGCCTATTTTTTTGCCCGTTTCCAGTTCGACAATATCGCCTTCCCTGCGCCCCAAATGCCGTTCGATGAAGTCGTTGTAATTGATTTTACCCAGAAAGCAAATGCCCTGGCTATCTTTGCGTTTGGCGCTTGGAAGATTCTGATAATCTGCGATTTGACGTACTTCGCTTTTTAATAAATGTCCGATTGGAAACATCAACTTGCTGATTTGCAGATTTGTAATTTGTCCGAGGAAATCGGTTTGGTCTTTAATGAGGTCTTTTGCCGTTGATAACCAGACATTTCCATCTCTTACGGTCGTTGTGGCGTAGTGTCCCGTGGCGATTTTATCGAAATCCTTGCCCCATTTATCCTCGAAACAGCCGAATTTGATGTAGCGGTTGCACATCACGTCGGGATTCGGCGTAAGCCCGCGCTTCACCGAGTCAATCGTGTAACTGACCACCTTTTCCCAATATTCTTCCTGCAGGGAAACAATTTCCATCCGGCAACCGTATTTCCTTGCAATAAAGGACGTTATCTCGATATCTTCCTCCGCCGGACAGTCCGGATACTCCTCGTCCATCCCAATGCGAATATAGAAGATAACCGGCTCATAACCTGCTTCTTTCAACAAATGAACTGCTACCGAACTGTCCACGCCGCCCGAAACCAATGCTGCTATTTCCATCCAAATTTTAATTTTCGCCGGACAAAATTAATCAATTTTCATGATACGTTAAAAATTCCGGTGCACTTTCTTTCAGAAATTTCACTTATCTTTGTACCCGAAATCAGAAAAAAAATGAAAAACACAAAAACCATCCGCATTGCGGCTCTTGATGTATTCAGGGCTATAACGATGTTCCTGATGTTGTTTGTAAACGATATTCCGGGACTGAAAAACATTCCGCACGGGCTGTTGCATGCCGCTGCCGACGAGGATATGCTCGGCTTTTCGGACATTATTTTTCCCGCCTTTCTCTTTGCGATGGGAATGGCTATCCCGTACGCCATAGACGCACGCTACA
>JAITMT010000461.1 GCA_031277235.1 Tannerella sp. | reverse complement strand
AAACAACGGCGCAAAAGTAAAACATATTTTCCATAATGACAAATATATTTTACATTTTGTATTAAATTGAGGACATAGTATTTGTGAATATTTTCGTATATACTTGAATATTAGTAGATAAGGAAGGAAATTTAGAAAAAAAATTCCAATTTACAGTCTGTAATAACGGAAAATACTCGGCGACTGTATTGTTAATTTAATATATATAATTCATTATTTAACTTGAGAAACAATAAATAACGTTGATGATCTCCCGAAAAACCGACTTTGCAGTGATACGCATTTTTGCATTTTGGGCAATCCATAACTCTAAAATATTTAATTTAACGGCGTAAAAGATATAAAATATATTTCAAATTAACAACGCCATCTTTTCTTCTGAATAAATACCCAATTCAGACTATTCATTGGGGAATCACCATCGTCAGCAGCGATTTTGCAGGCAAATTGAATGTCACCGTGCTGTTGTTCAGGCGAATTTTCGGCGTAGCGTCTTCTTCGCTTGTGTTGAGGATGACGACGATGATCTCGCCGTCGGGATTGCTGAACGCTGCCGCCTTCACCGCATCGCTGTACGTGCTGCTGCCGATTCGGACGGCACCGCGACGGATGAATTTGCTGAAATGACCCTTCGTGTAATAGAGCGTTCCAAGGATAAATTCCTTTGTCTTCGGATCGTAAAAAATCGGTGCAGAGGTGCCTGTCGAGCGGTTATGATAGGGACCTCCGGTTTCCAATTCCACAATCATGTTCCACGCGACGATGGCGGAGGTGAAGTTGTTGAAATCCCCGATCGTTTCCCTGGCGTAGCGTTCGACGGCTTGCCAGTCAATTTCGCGGCTTCGGACGCCGCCTCCGCTGTTTTCGGTGGCGATCAGCGGTTTGTCCGGAAAGAGTTCATGCGCCATCCGCAGATTGTCAAAATGGTCGCCCGAATACCAGTGGTGGGCAATGCCCCAAATCGCCTTGTCCGCGCCCGGCACCGACATGGATTCCCTTGCCCGTTCCATCACGCGCTCCTTGTTGTGATCCCAAATCATGATTTTTGCCTCGCCGAAACCGTTTTTGTCCAACGCGGGACGGAGAAAATTCACCGCAAATTCGCCTTCTTCCCTGCCCGACCAGATGCAACTTTCCCACGTCTGCACCGCTTTCGCTTCATTTTGAATGGTAACGCCGAAGAAATTAACGCCCTCCTTTTGAAATTCCTTCAGATACAGCGAAAAATAATCCGCCCAGGTCTGATAGAAATTCGGCAGCAGATGACCGCCCCGAATCACGCTGTTGTTGTCTTTCATCCACGCGGGCGGCGACCAGGGCGATGCAAAAAGCCACAAGTCGGGATTCACCCGGAGCGCCGCCTTGACCATCGGCAGCACGTATTTTCTTTCCCGGTCAATGTTGAACGTCTTCAATTCGACGTCGCCGTTTTCCACGTAGGTGTATTCGTCCAGCCCGAAATCGGAGGAATTGATGTGCGTGCGGCAAAAATTCATGCCGATACCGGTTTTGCCGAACAGATATTCAGTCACTTTTTGTTGTGCGTCGGGACTTAACAGCGAAAAATTGTAAGCCGACGTTTCGGTGAATGCCGCGCCGAAGCCGAGTATTTGCTGATACCTGAACTCGGGATAGACGTTAATCAACAGGTTTTCGGTCTCCAAATCCTGTTGCAAAACAATGTCCGGCTGCGCGACGAGCATCTCCTTTTCCTTTGCCGAACTCGCAAAAACTTTCACGTGCCTGCCTTCGGTTTGGGCGGTAAGCGACCCCGAAAAAATAATCGGCATGACGGCTATCAATACGCTTTGTTTGATGTGATTTTTTAGTTTCATGAGAGATTTATTTTTGTGTTAAAGATTTTCTATTTTAATTCCGGTTGGATACAAATGATTTTTTTTCGTACCTTTGCCCAAAATTATAGATGTCATTTTATGAAATACATTGTTGAAATACCTGCGGACAGGGCGGCTTTTGCCGAAGAATTTTTTAAAACCGTTTCCTTTATAAGAACGGTGAAGTTCATTGCCGACAATGAGGTGACCAATCCTGCCGTTTTGCACAGCATGGAGCAATACGAGAGAGGACTTGTAAAACCAACTCCGCTGAATCTGGAAGACCTCAAACAGATGATTCATGCTTGAACTTGTTTTTATGCCCAAAGCATGGAAGGATTTGGGTTGGTTTGTACAAAATGACTTGCGGGCGGTTAAAAAAATCCATAACCTGCTCGAAAGTTGCTGCAAATCGCCTTTCGACGGTCCGGGAAAACCCGAACCGCTTAAAGCCAATTATTCGGGATACTGGAGCCGGAGAATCAGCCTGGAACATCGCATTGTATATAAGGTTGAACATACGCGTATCGTTGTTATGTCGTTGTATGGTCATTATGGTATCCTCTAAAAATCTTCATCCGAAGATTCTTTTCTAAATCTAACCGGATCCAGAGTTTCTGTTACTGTACATTTCACATTCCGGAACATAAAAGGATTGTCGCTGACGACAAGCGGCTTACTGCTTTGGACGGTCAGATTCCGGATGATGACTTCCTGCGTGAACACATACGGATACTTTTCGACATACGTCTCGCTTGTGAACTCACGGTTGAAGGGGGCGAAAATCTTCGGTCCCCGATAACCGTCCGGCGGATTGCCGTCGCTGATGACAAGCCCCTCGATGATGATGCGTTTCGGCATGTGGCAGGTATAGCCAAAGTCGTGCTGCCCCGAATAATGACCGTTGATCAGGACGGCGTCCGACTGCTTGCCGTTGCGGGGAACGTATTCGCAGTTGCGTATGACAACGTCGCCCTCCCACGTGCTGCCGTAGTCTTCGCGCAGATTGATGAAATTCGCGCCGCAGACTTTGGTATTTTCTATCAGAAATACGCCGCTGCCGATGATATTGACGCCCTGATGCCCCAGAACCGAATTTCTGACGGTCGCATTGGCAACGCCCTGGTGCGCGTCGAAACGCGAAAACGACACGGAATCAAACGTAATGTTTTTCGCAAAGTTGGAGCCGAAAATGCCCCACAGCCGCGTGTCGTGAATGTCGTTCAACTGTTTGCAGTTTTTGAACGTTACGTTCGTCGAGCGACCGACGTTGATGTCGTAACTCCCCATCGAAACGGGCTTGTCGGCATTGCCGATAGTGGTGTAGACCCTGTGTCCCGACAGTTGGCAGTTTTGCACCATGACCGCCGTGCAGTTGGAAATCGAGAGGAAACCGCCGTAGGGTGCGCCGTGGTCGAGTTCTCCCGTGATAACGTGCGTTACTCCGTCAATCACGACGTTCGAGCGACTGACGCCTATGCCCCGGGAATAGTAGGTGTAGCGCGATTCCGCCTGATTGGCGACGGTCGTGAAATGCCCTCCGCGGACGATCAGTGTTTGGCTGTCTATCGGATGGGCGGTCATCGAACTGATGTTGTCGAAATCCCAAATTATGGGCGCCTGCATATCCACACGACCATTTTTGTCCACAACGAATCCGTCCGTCTGCGCCGAGCCGTTGTTCTGATTCAATCCTTCGCGGATGAAACGCATGGTCGTCCGGTCAATCACCACAACAAACGAAGCGTGCGGAAGTGACAAATCCAGTTGCTCCTGATTTTTCCGGAGCGTTTTCACGGTTGTGATTTCGGTGGTGGGAAGCGCGGACGACACGTTAAATATTTGCGTGTTGCGATTTTCGACATTCGTGTCGTCAATGATGAATTTTGCATCGCCCC
>JAITMT010000446.1 GCA_031277235.1 Tannerella sp. | reverse complement strand
GTACTTTTTTCATGTCAACTTTAAAAGTAAGAAATTTTTCCCAACTCTGCATCGGGGGCATGCCCCCGATGCAGAGTTTTTTTCTACCTAAAGTTGCATTTGTTAGTTGAAATTAAGATTTTACATTCTTTTTCCTATATTTTTAATCCGCATTCAATCCTACTTATATTGGTATCATTTAAATCAGGCATATAATCAGGAAAGAGGTTGCAGTATATGGAAAAAGCATACTTATGCGCTAAGATGAAGCAAATATCTTCTCCAGCAGACCCGTAACGAGGCTCAAAATAATGCTGAACAGCAGCGCCCACCAGAAATTATTGACGTGGAAACGGTTGCCCATGATCGCGCTTGCCAGCATGATGATCAAGGTGTTGATTACCAGTAGAAACAATCCCAGCGTAAGAATGGTAATCGGCAGCGAAAGGATTTGCATGACAGGTTTCAGGAACGTGTTCAGCACAGCCAGCAGGATGGCTACCAGAATGGAAGTACCGAAATTTTTCAGCGATACGCCCGGAAGTACCCAAGCCGTAACAAAGACGGCAACACTTGAAATCAGCAATTTAAGGAGTAAATTCATATCTTCGATTTTAACATATTTGTCATAGTCCTAATTTTTGTAAAGATGTTCAGACTGCAAAGATAAACTTTTTTTGCATAAATCCACAATTTCGGAATTTCATGACCTTTTTGCTGGCTCTGTTTCTGACTTTTACCAAACGGCGCGACGACGTCATTCTCTACCAAAACACCGGCATTTCGCCGCGTAAACATACAAATCGCTACAACTTGGATTTTTTGAATCAGGTACTGACTGTACTCTCGACAGCTGTCATCATTGCGTACATCATTTATACGCTTTCTCCCGACAACCGCCTGACCGTTGCATTTCCCGACCGGAACACATATCGGCTTGTCGTTTACGGCAATAGCAAAGGGGATAAACCGCTGATGGAATTTGCCGACGTGAGTATCTTCTTATAAATCAGTTGTTTCCTAAAAAAGTCCCTGCAGCAACTGTTCAATATCCGTTTTCATCTGACTTTGCTTACAGGAAAAATTATTGACCAAAACGGCTACTGTACAGGTCTTTCCGTCTTTCGTAACGTAGCCCGCATAACTGCGCACACGACTCATACTGCCGCTTTTCAGCCGCATATTTCCCTGTAACGGGGTATTTCTCAGCGTATTCCGCACGGTTCCTTCCAAGCCCGCTTTGGGAATGGATTCCACAAAAATCGTTGCATAGGGGGACTTTGCAGCCATATAACCCAAAATATCGCACAAAATGTTCGCCGTCAGCCGGTCGGTCGGCGCAAGCCCGCTGCCATCGTACATCCAAAGCGAAGACACGTCAATACCCTTTTCCTGCCAGTGTTTTTGCGCCATCCGGACGCCTCTTTCAAAAGAAGAAACCGTTTCGCCGGTTTGATACCGCAATCCGATTGTTTTCAGAAACGCATCGGCAAACAGGTTGCTGCTCACGTGATTCGTGATTTTTACCAGCTCTTTCAACGGTCGGGAATAGGTCGTCGTCAATAATTTGAGATTTTGCGGATTCCAGCGTCCTTCCTGCGATAAAATCCGGTAGCAGGTTGCTTTTCCGGATACCGTAATATTCTCTTTCTGAAGCATTTCCGTGAAATATTGTGCCAGAAACAAAGCCGGTTCGGGAATATCGCCCTCCAACTTGAATTTGGGTCTGCCGCCGGGAACGACGCCATAAAGGTACCGTTCGTTATCATACGGAAAACCAACGATATACATACTGTCGCTGTTCACTTTTTCCGATTTTAGATAGTTTTTGAAAACAATTTCTTTCATATTCGGCTCGGTAGCAACGATTTCGGGTTTTGCGCCCGCCTGACCCGTTTTCAGGAAAAGCGTATAGCGGTTGTCAAAGTAATTCAGACCGTAACAGCCTTGTCCATAGTAACTTCCCAAGTCTTCACGCATCCATTTCATCGAAATGCCTTCGGTGTCAAAAACGCTTTCGTCGGCAATGACCGCACCGTTTATTTGACGGATTCCCAGCCTCTTAATGGCTGTAAACCAGTCTTTTAACATAGCGTCGCGATCGCCGCCCAATTCCCGCGAGCCAATCGAAGGATCTCCGCCGCCGCGAATATAGAGATTGCCGTTCAGTACGCCGTTTTCGATGTTTCCGTCATGCAGAATCGCCGTTTCAAAACGGTAGTTTTCGCCCAGGATTTCGAGCGCCGCCGACGTCGTTACAATTTTCAGAACCGAAGCAGGAATAACCTCTCTGTCAGCATCATAACTGTACAAAACATTGCCCGTGGCAACTTCTTTCACGGCTATCGAAACCGACGCACCCGACATGTACGGAGAGTTTAGAAATTTTTGAATGGCAACATGATTCTGCGCTATCGAATTGAAAATAAGCAGAATAGATATTAGAAAAGACAAAATAAACCTCATGGTTGAATGTTATTGACACAAAATGATTTTAATCTATTGATTTTTAAGGAAATAATGATAAAAAAACAGCAATTGATATTCAATCGAGTTAGTCCAATAAGCAGCGTTGTGTACGCCGGGGCGGGATATGTAATCATGTTCTATATTTCTGTATAACAACTCTTTATGCAGTTTTTCATTCACTTCATAGAAAAAATCATCCGTGCCGCAATCCACGATGATTGCCAAGCCGGGTTTTATAAGGTGTAACTGCTTCATAACCGTGTGATTATCCCATATTTCCTGGTTGGAAGAATAATCGCCGAGCACGTTTTTCATCTCCCAGTTTTCGGGAAACGGACGAATATCCACGCCGCCGCTCGTCGAGCCGCACGCGCCAAACACGTCCTGATGCCTGATACCCAGCCACAAACCGCCGTGTCCGCCCATGCTCAAACCCGTAACGGCGCGTCCCGTCTTGTCTTTTTTCGTTTTGTAATGATTATCCACGTATTGCACAAGTTCCTGAGAAACATAGGTTTCGTACCGGATTTTCGGGTTTACCGGACTGTCCCAGTACCACGAATTTTTTGCGTCGGGACAGACGATGATGACGCCGTATTTTGTCGCAAAATCCGGCAAATCCGGTTTCAACTGAATCCACGAAGCATGGTTTCCGCCGTATCCATGCAGGAGGTACAGCGCCGGCATATCCGTTTTCGTTTCGTAATCGGCTGGCAGAATTACGACATTTTTGATTTCCGTTTCCATGGAAGCGCTCTGAACTGTTACGGTATCTACCTGTTTAGCAGACAGATAAAAGCCAGAACATAAGATGGAAACGACAAGAATTATCTGTTTCATTTCTTCATTTTTTCAACAAAGGTAGAAACTATTCTTTTTTCAGCAAAATTTTGAGGATTTTTTATGCTTTCCGGAATGGTAACTCTCTAAAAAAGAAAAGGTTGTCTCCCGACAACCACAATCTTCATTGTTAACCTTAAATCTAATACCATGAAAAACACGGTGCAAAGATACAACATTTTCTGCTATACAACATAATTTTTCAACAAAAATTTTCACTTTTAAC
>JAITMT010000411.1 GCA_031277235.1 Tannerella sp. | reverse complement strand
CGGAGTTTTGACGTTGAAACGCAACTGTCTAAAAATAAGCTCAATGAAGTGCGTATTATCCCCGAAATCAGCAAACATCAGGAGGCGGATACGTCCCTGTTCGACCTGCTGCCGAAGAATACGACGATTGTGTCGCAGGATTTGGAATGGTGTCGGGAAAGGATTGCAGGTCTGTGGGACGAATCGCCTGTAAATAAGGATAATGAAGGCTTTCGGGACCGGGAAGCCATGTGCCGGAAACTGATTGCGGCAGAACGGTTTGCAGAATCCGTCAAGCAGTTTCAAAACATTCATTTTCAGAAAGATAACTATTCAACCGACCCGGTTGTTTCGTTTGAAACATTGCCGCAGCCTCTGTTTCAGAAAAATTTTGATATGGTCAGCGAATCGCTAAAAAACTATATCTCAGAAGGTTATAAAATTTTCATCCTCTCCGACAGCGCCAAGCAAATCGAAAGAATCAGCGATATTTTCAGGGACAGAGGAGACGATATCGCGTTTACCGCTGTTAATCACACGCTTCACGAAGGTTACGTGGATATAAACCTCAAAATCTGCCTGTTCACCGACCATCAAATTTTCGGACGTTTTCACAAATACAGCCTGAAAAGCGACAAGGCGCGCGGCGGCAAACTGACGCTTTCGCTGAAGGAACTGAATCAATTTTCCAGCGGCGACTACACTGTGCACATTGATCACGGCATCGGTCAGTTTGGCGGTCTGGTCAGGACGGACGTGAGCGGCAAGTTGCAAGAGGCTGTAAAACTGATATATAAGAACAATGACGTCATTTTTGTCAGTATCCATTCGCTGCATAAACTTTCAAAATACAAGGGCAAGGACGGCGAAGCGCCGCAACTGAGCAAACTCGGCACGGGCGCATGGGAACGGATGAAAGACCGTACCAAGAAGAAGGTCAAGGACATAGCCCGCGACTTAATCAAACTCTACGCCAAACGGAAAGACGAAAAAGGCTTTGCGTTTTCGCCCGACAGTTTTTTGCAGGACGAACTCGAAGCCAGTTTCATGTACGAGGACACGCCCGACCAGTTGAAAGCGACCGCCGAGGTGAAAACCGACATGGAGCGCGAACGCCCGATGGACAGGCTGATTTGCGGCGACGTGGGTTTCGGCAAGACGGAGGTCTCCATTCGCGCCGCTTTCAAGGCGGTTGCTGACAATAAGCAGGTGGCGGTGCTGGTGCCGACGACGGTGCTGGCATTCCAACATTATCAGACGTTTAAGGAGCGCCTGAAGGAATTTCCGTGTACGGTTGACTATATCAGCCGCGCCCGTTCGACCGCCGAAATCAACAAAATTCTGGAACGCCTGCAAAGCGGAAAATTGGACATCATTATTGGTACGCATCGTTTGGTCAGTAACGACGTGAAATTCAAAGATTTGGGACTGCTTGTTATTGATGAAGAACAGAAATTCGGCGTTTCGGTCAAGGAAAAACTGCGCCAGATGAAAACCAACGTGGATACGCTGACCATGACGGCGACGCCCATTCCGCGCACGCTGCAATTTTCGCTGATGGGCGCGCGCGATCTCAGCAATATTCATACGCCGCCGCCGAATCGTTATCCGATACAGACTGATATTGAGCGGTTTAATCCCGATATTATCCGTGAAGCGATTGAATTTGAGATGAGTCGCAACGGGCAGATTTTCATCATCAACAACCGTATTCAGAATATCTACGAAATCGAGGCGATGGTGAAACGCGAAGTCTCGGACGCCCGCATCGTTGTAGGACATGGACAGATGGATCCCGAAAAACTGGAAAAAAACGTGCTGGATTTCGTGAATTACGAATACGACGTACTGATTGCGACGACGATTATCGAAAACGGAATAGACGTTCCGAACGCTAACACCATCATTATCAACAATGCACATCAGTTTGGACTGTCGGAACTGCACCAGTTGCGCGGGCGCGTGGGGCGCAGTAACCGGAAGGCGTTTTGCTATCTGCTGGCGCCGCCGCTTTCGACGTTGCCCTCGGAATCGCGCCGCCGCCTGCAAGCCATCGAAAATTTTGCCGAACTCGGCAGCGGCATCCATATTGCGATGCAAGACCTTGATATTCGGGGCGCAGGCAACATGCTCGGAGCCGAACAGAGCGGTTTTATCGCCGACGTGGGCTACGAAACGTATCAAAAAATCCTCGAAGAGGCGGTTGATGAATTGAAAACGGAAGAATTTTCCGATTTATATGATGATAATGAACGGATTAATGAAGATGATGAACGGCAGTTTGTGCGCGAAACGTTTATTGAAAGCGACCTCGAATTGCTCTTCCCGCCGACCTATATTCCGAGCGACACCGAGCGCGTCAGTATCTATCGCGAATTAGACAAAATTGAAGACAATAAAAATCTGGAAGCATTTGTTTTCAGACTGATAGACCGTTTCGGAATGATTCCCAAAGAAGGCGAGGAGTTGATTCGGGTGGTGCCTCTGCGCCGTCTCGGCAAACAGTTGGGTTTTGACAAAATCGTCTTGAAACGCGGCGTGATGAACTTGTATCTCGTTAAAAATAGTGAAAGTCCTTATTATCAGAGCAATGCCTTTGGAAAATTGCTCTCCTTCGTACAGAAACACCCGAAAAATTGTGAACTGAAAGAAAATGCCGGTAAAAGAAGTTTGATAATCAGGCATGTACCGGATGTGCTAACGGCTTGCCGCTTGCTGGAGGAGATGGGAAAGGCTTGATTTTTCACTGCCGCGGCGTCGGCAATCGGCGGCATTTCACAAAAAAAAACGTATCTTTGCGCCCAAAACAGAAAAAATTATGATAACGACAGACCAACTGAAAGATATGTTGGAACGCGAGCAGGCGTTGAGGAGGTTTCTTTGACGTTGACGCCAAGACCGTCCAATTAGAAGAGGAAGAATTGCGCACCCACGACCCTGCGTTTTGGGAAGACGCGAAGCGCGCCGAAGCGCAGATGCAGATAGTCAAGGGTTTGAAGAAATGGCTCGATCTGTACAGGGAAGTACGGGACGCAACCGAGGAACTCAATCTCGCCTTTGAATACGCCAAGGAAGGCATCACGAGCGAGGAAGAAGTGGATGCGGCATACGTGCAGACTAAGGAACTGATTGAAAATCTGGAGTTTCGCAACATGCTACGCGAGGAAGCCGACCAGATGAATTGCGTGCTGAAAATCAATTCGGGAGCAGGCGGTACGGAAAGTCAGGACTGGGCTTCGATGCTGATGCGCATGTACATGCGTTGGGGAGAAGCGAACGGTTACAAGGTAACTATCAGCAACTTGCAGGATGGCGACGAAGCCGGTATCAAAACCGTTACAATGAACATCGAAGGCGACTATGCCTACGGCTATCTGAAAGGCGAGAACGGCGTCCACCGTCTGGTGCGCGTATCGCCCTACAACGCGCAGGGCAAGCGCATGACTTCGTTTGCATCCGTGTTTGTTACCCCGCTGGTTGATGATACGATTGACGTGAATATCAACCCCGCCAATATCTCGTGGGACACGTTTCGTTCGAGCGGCGCGGGCGGTCAGAATGTTAATAAGGTGGAATCGGGCGTGCGTCTGCGCTACCAGTTTAAAGACCCCTACACGGGCGAGGAAGAAGAAATTCTGATTGAAAATACCGAAACGCGCGACCAGCCCAAAAACCGCGAAAATGCGATGCGACAATTGCGTTCTGTCCTGTATGACAAGGAGATGCAACATCGTTTAGCGGAGAGAGCCAGGGTGGAAGCGGGCAAAATGAAAATCGAATGGGGCTCACAAATACGCAGTTACGTGTTCGACGACCGCCGCGTGAAAGACCATCGCACGAACTACCAGACTTCCGACGTGAACGGCGTGATGGACGGTAAGTTGGACGGTTTCATCAAGGCGTACCTGATGGAATTTGCAGGCAGTTAAAATTCAGGATTTCAGCAGTTTCAGTTTCTTTTTTTCACCAACGAGCCAAACGATGTCGTGCTCTTGAAACACGGTTGTAGGGAGCGGCGAGAGAATTTTTTCGTCGTCGCGCTCTATGCCCACCACGATTGCCTGCGTGCGTTCGCGAATGCCGGAATCCTTGATAGCCACGCCGTTAAGATGATTGTGCTCATCAACGACCAATCTGTCCACAATAATATTTTCCTCGCTAATATACTGGTCATCAATATCCTGCGTTATGTTCAGAATAGGCTTGAAATGTTCCAGTTGCGCTTCGGACGAAAAAATGCCGAGATAGTCGTGCGGCAGAATGCGACATTCGGGTCCCGGCGAATAAATCACACTGTCTCCGCGCCTGATATACACCACATTAACGCCGTATTTTTTGCGCCAATCCAATTGTTGCAGCGTTTGCCCCCAATATTCGGCTTTTTCGGGAACCTGTAAATCAGTGAGATAAGCATCCCAATGTGACAAGCCCGAAGTTTGCGTATGCTTCTGTAACGGCGCAGATTTCTCTTTTTCGGCAATTTCGCGACTGTTCAGATTGCCCATAAAACTTGCTTCAATAAGGCGGTAGATATTTTGTATATTATTGGAAAACAATAAGATAGCCGTTACAACAATTGGAACGACCACCAAAAACGAAGTCATCGTTGAAAGTACCAAATCCAGCAAATAACCGATCAGCACGACCCCAATCAGTACGCGGAAAATTTCCATCATAAAAAGCGGTCCGTGATTGTATTCTTCATTGCTCCATAATTCATTGGTTGTAATGTAGTTGGGACGTTTGAACATGAGCGCCCAAAGAAAAGGCAAGGCGATCACAAGCGCCAAAAGAATGGTCAACAGGGCAGCCCAGAATCCTGTTGGAAATGCCTGGTTTAAAAGAGGATACAGGATTTTCGTTCCCAGAATTATCAGCGCCAGCAAAATAAAACCGTTCAGGAAAATATTGGCAAGATACTGTTTTACCAATTTTTTCCATTCGCTTTCAGCCTGAATCGTCTGGGTAGTAGCGCTGTACATATCAATTTTTCGCAGCAGTTTTTGGGGCAGAATTTTCTCGACGAAACGGTAGAAATTTTCGGAATATTTTATCATGTAAGGCGTTGAAAATGTTGTGATTGCCGAAGCCGCCACCGCCACCGGAAACAGAAAATCGCTAATCACTCCGAGCGACAGACCGAGCGTAGCCACAATGAAGGCAAACTCGCCGATTTGCGCCATACTCATGCCCACCTGCACCGACTGTTTCAGCGGCTGTCCCGAAATAATTGCGCCGGCAGTCGTGCTAAACAACTTTCCGATGACGGTTAACAGCGTTACAACCAGCACAATCCAGCCGTATTGCATCAGCGTTTCGGGGTTTATCATCGTGCCGACCGATACGAAAAACACGGCGCCAAAAAGGTTTTTGACCGGCTCGAATAGATGTTCGATTTTCTCCGCCGAAGTCGTTTCGGCAAGGATTGAACCCATGATAAATGCGCCCAATTCCGCCGAAAATCCCACTTGAGTAGCCACAAAAACCATTCCGAGGCATAATCCGGTCGCTAAAATCAGATAGACTTCGTCCGTCAAAAGATTTTTCACTTTTTTCAGGAATGTCGGGATGATGAAAATACCTGATATAAACCATAATATGAGAAAAAATGACAGTTTCAGCACGGTAAAAACCATTTCCGAACCTTCGACCGATTTCGTCATGGAAATGGTTGACAATAAAACCATTAACAGAATGACAACAATATCTTCGACGACAAGTACGCCGAAAACGATGCGCGCGTAAGGCTTTGATTTGATGCCGAGTTCGTCGAAAGCGCGCAAAATAATGGTGGTCGAGGAACTGGCAAGCATTCCGCCGAGAAAAAGGCAGTCCATCGTCGTCCATCCGAGCAGTTTTCCGGTTAGAAAACCGGCTATGGTAATAAAAATAATTTCAATAATTGCCGTAATGGAAGCGCTTCCGCCCACACGCATCAGTTTTTTGAAACTAAATTCAAGTCCCAGGCTGAACAACAGGAAGATAACGCCGATTTCAGACAGCGTTTTCACGTTTTCGCCGTCGGTAATCGAAGGAAAAAGTTTGAAAAACGGACCGACCAGAAATCCCGCTATCACATATCCCAGGACAAGGGGTTGCTTGATTTTCTTGAAGATAAGCGTTACGATGGCGGCGGTAATCAAAATCAGCGCCAAATCGGTTATTAATGAAGGTAAATGTCCCATATAAAAATCAGAATTTCCGCAAAAATAGCAAAAAAATTCCGTTTTTCTCCGAAAAATTGTAACTTTGCCGAAAAAAGAGTAAAAATGTTTTTCAAAGATGTCATCGGACAGGACGGTTTGAAGCGGCAATTGACCGAAACGGCTCGCAAGGGCGTCGTCCCCCACGCGCGGCTGTTTTGCGGTCAGGAAGGCGGCGGCGCGTTCCAACTTGCTTTTGCCTACGCCCGCTACCTGAACTGCACGAACAGAAGCGAGACCGATTCGTGCGGCAAATGCCCCTCCTGCATAAAATACAACGAACTGGCGCATCCAGACCTGCATTTCGTTTTCCCGATGGTGCAAAACAGGGAGAAAAAAAAGGAAACTTGCGACGATTATGCGGCGGAATGGCGTGAATTTATCAAGAAACACGTTGCGGACGGCGTTTATTTCAGCCTCGACACGTGGCTTTCGTGGACAGGCTCGGAAAGTAAGCAGGCGCTTATCTATGCCGCTGAAAGCGAGAAGATTATCCATAAAATGAATTTGAAAATCTATGAAGCGGATTTCAGAATTTTACTGATATGGCTGCCTGAAAGAATGCACGCCACCTGCGCCAATAAACTGCTGAAACTCATCGAGGAACCGTATCCCAACACAGCCATTCTGATGGTTACGGACAATCCCGACAGGGTGCTGGGAACGATTGTTTCGCGCTCGCAACAGGTTCTTGTCCGTCCGCTCGAACAGGATATTTTGACGGCTGCGCTTGTTGAGAAATGGGGCGTGGAAGAAGACGACGCGCGTCAGATTGCGCATTTGTCAAGCGGTAATTACCTGAAAGCCACCGAACAACTGAATGTGGAAAACGATGACGCCTATTTTCTCGAACAGTTCAAAACAATCATGCGCAACGGTTGGGCACGGAATGTGTCGGGCATGAAAAGTTTTGCGGAGGAAATGGCGTCGCTGAGTCGCGACCGGCAAAAACAGTTTTTATCCTTTTGCCAGCAGCAGATTCGGGAAAATTTCATCAAACAATTGGACGAGCCTGAATTGAACTATTTTTCAAAGGATGAAGCCGAATTTGCGGTGAAGTTCCATCCGTTTGTCAATGAGCGAAATATCGTGGATATGATGGACGAACTCTCGCTCGCCGAAAGACATGTCGGTCAAAATATCAATTCCAAAATGGTTTTCTTCGACCTCTCGATGCGACTTGTTTCGCTGATAAAGAGGTGAGGGGAGATTTTATTTTTTGCAATTATAGTTCCCTGAGCCATTGCGACAGGAACATATCATAAATCCGGTAAGTTCCTTTATCTTCATAGATTAATTCCTTGTCAAGCAACAGGTTGAATGCTCTTGTTACTGAACTTGCCTGTTTCAGATGGTGTAACGCATTTTGCGCTGCAAAGATAAGGTATTTTTGAAACTGCCAAAAACCTCTCCCGTCATGCTGAACTTGTTTCAGCATCTCCGTATTTACAGGGGATTGCGGATTGATCCTGAAAGCAATGACGAAAATGCGAAAAATAGAGTTTTCAGAAGTTACCCCATAATAATATCAAAACCTCATTTCCACCTAATTTTTCAAACATAACAACCTCAGTAGCAGTGATTTATTATTCCCCATACAACCTCATTACCTCATTTCAGGGCTGGAGAATAATTAACTTGTAACAAGTTGTATTTATGTATTGAAGTCAATCCCGAACGGGATTGTATATTTATAGAGAAAAAATGTCTTCACCGACGTTCGACTCCTTCGGAGTCGAATATCAGCGGAAAACCCAATTTTCTATAAATATTTGAATCCGAAGGATTCATCATTCAAACAGTTATAAGTTATTTATTTTTCAAATACTCAGCAAGAAAGAATGAAGTTTTATATATTATCAAATCCACCTAAAACAACAACCCAATCCGATAAATCCCAAACGCCATCATCCAGGCAATGGCGGTCGTATAAAACGCTAAAAATAAAGCCCATAGCCATCCTGCTTCGCGCTTAATGGCGGCAAGCACGGCTACGCACGGAAAATACAGCAAAATAAAAATCATGAACGCATAGGCTACAAGCGGCGTAAAGACCTTTTGCCCGGCCCGTTCGCCCGATGTAAAAGTCTGTTCGCGAATTTTGGTTTTCAGCGTTTCCGAAGTTTCATCCAACTCATTACCAGCCTGATACAGAACGCCCATCGAACTGACCACGATTTCCTTCGCCGCCATTCCCGTAATCAGGCTGACGCCTATTTTCCAGTCGAAGCCAAGCGGCTGAATAACAGGCTCTATCACATGTCCCAACTTGCCGATATACGAATTTTCCATGGCGGCTTCGGGATTTTCAGCCTTTAATTCCTCATTATGAGGAAAATAGCCCAGTGACCAAATCAGAATCGAGGCGACCAGAATAATCGTACCCATTTTCTGCAAATACTGCACACTCTTGTTCCAGGTGTGCGAAGCAATGTTTTTCAGCGTCGGGATGCGGTAAGGCGGCAGTTCCATAACGAACGGAATATCACGCTTTTTAAACACGATTTTATTGAACGCAAGCGCCATAATCCCGGAAATACAAATCCCGGTCAAATAAAGACTGAACATCGTAAGCGTTTGATATTTAGCAAAAAACACCGAAATAAACAGAATATAAACCGGCAACCGCGCGCTGCACGACATGAACGGCAGCACCAGCATCGTAACAAGGCGATCCTTGCGATTTTCGAGCGTGCGCGTAGCCATCACGGCAGGAACGTTGCAGCCGAAGCCCATCAGCATGGGAATGAACGACTTGCCGTGCAAACCGATTTTGTGCATCAGCCTGTCCATGATGAACGCCGCCCGCGCCATGTAGCCGCTGTCTTCCATCAGCGAAATGCAGAAAAACAGGATAATAATATTCGGCAGAAAAACAATCACGCTCCCCACGCCCGCAATGACGCCCTCGGTCAGCATGTCGCGTAGCATCCCTTCGGGCATCGCGTTTTGCATCCAGTTGTTCAGCGCTTCAACGCCCGCGTCAATCCATTCCATCGGGTAACCGCCCAGCGTAAAAGTCAGTTGAAACATCAGCCCCATCAAACCGAGAAAAATCGGTATGCCCAACCACTTGTCAGTCATGATTTTATCCAGTTCGTAACCTTTGATATCCTTTTTCTTCGAGGGGCGGTACGTTTCCTTCAAGGCACCCCGGATAAACGCATATTTGGCGTCGGCATGGAGCGTTTCGATTTTCGTATTGTATTTATGTTCAAGCAAAGCCGTTCTTTCCGTCACCATTTTCTTCAGTTGATCCGTTTGCGGAATTTCGTCAATTTGCGCCGCGAAGGCTTTATCGTTTTCGAGCAATTTAACCGCCACATATTGAGCGTGATATCTATCCATCAAAATCGTGTTGTTCTTGATTTCCCTTTTCAGTTTTTCGATGGATTGATTGAGGTCTTGACCGTAATTGATGTGGATATGGCGATAACTCGTTTCCTTTTCTTCGTAAACGCTGATGACTTTGTCCATCAACTCGTTGATTCCCTTTCCTTTGGAAGCGACGGTCGGAACAATCGGAAAGCCGAGCAGTTTTCCCAGTTGCACGTAATCCAGTTTGTCACCTTTCGCCTCCAGTTCGTCAAACATATTCAGAGCGATTACTACCTTGATATTCATATCAATAAGCTGCGTGGTGAGGAAAAGGTTCCGTTCCAGATTGGAGGCGTCAATCACGTTAATCACGACGTCGGGCATCGCCTCCGTCAGGTGTTTGCGAACGAACAGTTCTTCGGGCGTATATTCCGACATGGAGTACGTTCCGGGCAGGTCGGTCATGTCAATCCGGTAGCCGTTGTGTTTCAGATGGGCGGTTTTCAAATCAACCGTCACGCCGCCGTAGTTGCCGACACGTTCCTGCTTGCCGGTCGCATAGTTGAAAAGCGACGTTTTTCCCGCGTTGGGATTGCCGACCAGCGCCACCTGAATCCGCTTCCCTTTTTCCCGCGCGATTTCCTGCATTTCATCCATCGGAATGACACTGCTAATATTCTTGTCATCAGACAGTTTTATATCGTTTTCGTCGGCGATTTCAATCATTTGCGCCTCGCTTTTGCGCAACGACACGCGATACCCCATCACCTCGTATTCAATCGGGTCCTGAAACGGAAAAGGCGCTTTTTTAATCGTTGTTACGGGCGTGCCATACACGAATCCCATTTCGGTAATTCGCTTGCGAAAAGCTCCGTAACCCTTTATTTTGGTGATGATTGCCGTTTTTCCTATCGGTAAATCCGCCAAATACTGAATTTCATTGTTTTGACTTTCCATCGTTTTAAAAATTTATTTCCATACGTACAAATCCCGCCAGCGTGTTTTTAAGTTTCACATCCGTTCCCAGAGGATTTATAACATACTGAATGTCAGGTTTTATGCTAATATTTTCGGTAATGCTTTTTTTGTAATAACATTCTATAACAGTCTCGCCGTCATATTGTTGATTCATCCAATCACCGTCGTGATTGATGGCAATACCTGCCAAGTTGTTGTCATTGAGCGCATAATTCAATCCGAATCCCATATATGGATTGAACATTTTGGCTTGTTTTGAGCCTAAAACCACCTGCGAAAATAGGGAAAATTTTTCATTTTTCCAAAAATCACCCATCAAATAGACGCCGTAGTTGTGATGTTTCGCCTCCTGTCCCCGCTTTCCCGAATGATAAAAAACTCCGGGTGTCAGGGTCGTACCTTCCTTGAACGTTAGCGCCAACTGGCTGATTAACAGGAATCCTTCTTCCTTTTGAAATTTCCATTTCAGGTTGTGGGAGTTTTTTTCAAAATCATCCTGATAGCCATCGTAAAGCCCTGTTTTCCAGATGAAATCATCATTTATATGCCAATTGACGGTTACCCCCAAAGTGGTCAGCGGAAAAATGGGAACGGGATGAATTTCAGTGGAAATGGGCGGTATTCCGAACGAACTGTTCAGAAATTCCCCGCCACCTTCGACTGCCATAAAATCAACGTTCAAATCCTGTAAACCGGCTGTAATACACAGATTATCAATGGGAAATTTCAACCATAATTCCTGTATGTAAATATGATTGCCGGCTTCAATGTTCGTCGTCACCTGGCGATCGCCGAAATAGTCGGCAGACGGCGTTTTACCATGCGTTACCACGCCTTTTGTGAAAAATAAAATGGAGTTGGGAAGTTGCAGCGACAGGTCGAGATAGCCCAATCCAAGATAGCCGGAGCCGGATTTTATGCCGCCCGACAAATTCGTAAATAAATCGCCCAAATATCCGCCTGAAACGGAATTTTTGATAGGAGAAGTTGCTTTTGTTAAATTATAAACACCTAACAAACAGCATAATAAAACAAATTTCACTTTCCTCATTGCGATCTCTATTTTTGACTGCAAAAGTACCCCGACTTTTGGATGCGTGAAATAGCAATTTTTAGGGAAAAATGAGTGTTTTTATGGCTATTTTTAGGGGTGAGCTGGCTGCAAGTGTAGTACGACAGTGCGTAAAAAAACAGCGTTCGACTTCCTTTTGCGACAATGCTAAAACCTGTGAAATCGAAAGAAAAACTAATTTTGCACCTGTTCAATCCAAAAATTGTGTATCTTTGTACCGTTTAAAAAACATTATATAAAATAATAAGCAAATGAGTACGATAACATTAGACAGACCAAAATACAGACAGCAACGACGAATAGTGTTGAATGTTGCTCCGCGCAAATACAAGTTCTTAATGGAATTGCTTGGGAATTTCAATTTTGTACAAATAGAAGAAAGTGAAGGCGATACTCGCGAAGAAATTATTGACAATCTCAAAGAGGCTGCCAAATCATTAAAATTAATTAGGGAGGGAAAACTCATTGGGCGCCCCGCAGAAGAACTTCTAAATGAACTTTGATATGTCTTACAATGTAATAGCCGTTCCTCCTTTTAGCTGTGAACTAAAACGCCTTGCCATAGCCTCCAAAGGCAAGGGAAAAAGTGGTGGAGCAATGGTAATTACCTACCTGAAAACCGAACAGGGCAATGTGTATTCGGACGTTGTGCGTCAGCCCCGAGAACGTTGTCGAAAAGACAGTACGTATTGAGAAGAAAAATACAACCCGACAGTTCTGTAAATAAAAGTAAATGTATTATAAATCAACAAATTAATTTTTCACTCTATGAATAAATATTATTTTTTTTTAATTCTAATGACCGCGATTGTTGTGGCTGTGCTTACCTCTTGTGAAAAAGAAGAGATGGAGGCGAGCGTGACAATTTCGGGAACACTCGAATTCAGCGAACGATATAATGATGAATTTACAAAAGTTGTAATAGTAGTTCAAGAACCAATGGATATGGGCGGTATTACTGTTTTCAATCGAAACGAACTTGCAAGAGGCATATATTCCAATGGTTCTTTTTCGATAGAACTTCCCGCAAGGGTTGACGAAAAATACCTTCAATCGCGTTTTACGGAAGATATCCCTCCAAAATTTAAAGTATCAGACAAGAAGGTAAAAACAGGAATTTTCTCCATTTCCATATCAAGTTTTAAAGATATGGAAGATTTGCCGGATATACCGGGTGTAGGGGGAGGAGAAATTTTTAAAGACTATGAATTGATTTATGCCAAATCGGATGACAGATCAACTGTGCAAGCAATGTTATATTACGCAGACAGAAAATGCTCAATTACCGGAACTCTTGGGAATGACGTTTTCTCTGTTAACCTTAAAAAAGGGTGGAATTTTTTATATGAGACAGAAACTGAATTAATTAATGAATATTCCACCAATCCGGTCAGCGGCTTGAAATGGTACGTCATATATGATTTCTACTAATGCCGAACGCACAACTGGCGGTTTGGCGCAGTTGGGGAGTAAAGTGTTTGCCCGAATTTCGGTGCGTCTTTTGACCGCCGGTGTCAGTCCGAACTGTGTGCGGTTGAACCCCCAACTGCGCCAAACCGCTTTTACGTTATCTACAAGCGGGCGACAGTGTAGTGAGACAACTAAAACGAATATCTTCGAGAAGTTTTTATTACCTTTGCAGTGATTTTTGGAATATATAATGTATGGCAAAACAGGAAAAAATAACTGTAAAAGGCGCTGAAATATTTTTTTCAAAAAAGAGCAGGAAGATTATATTTCGCTCACAGACATTGCTAAAACCCGCGATGCTGAAAATCCTTCGCAGATTATCAGTTTGTGGATGCGTACTTACAGCACGATAGAATATCTTGGTTTGTGGGAAATGCTGTTCAATCCCAACTTTAAACCCCACATTTATGAGGGGTTTAAAATCGAATCGGCAAAACCGCATTTTTGGATGTCGGCTTAAAAATGGATTAACGAAACTAATACCATTGGCATAACCTCAAAATCAGGTCGTTATGGTGGAGGCACTTTTGCACACCCGGATGTTGCATTTAAATTTGCTGCCTGGCTGTCGGCAGAATTTGAACTCTATCTTGTAACCGAATTTAAGCGGTTGAAAATTGAGGAACAAAAAGTGATTGGCTGGACTGCAAAGCGTGAATTGGCAAAAACAAATTATCACATTCATACAGACGCAATTAAACATAATTTGATACCGCCCGAACTTACGCCGCAGCAAATTTCTTATGTTTATGCCAACGAGGCAGATGTTTTGAATGTTGCACTTTTTGGAATGACGGCAAAAGAATGGCGCGACAAAAATCCTGATTTAAAAGGAAATATACGGGATTACGCCACAATTAACGAACTGATTTGCCTTTCAAATATGGAAAAGATCAATGCCGTTTTGATAAATGACAACGTTTCTCAAAGCGATAGATTGATGAAATTAAATCAAATTGCAATTCAGCAAATGCGTGTTTTGCAGGAAAATTCTAATAGAAAATATTTGAATTAATGAAGGAAATGCCAGCGTACAACTGGCGGTTTGGCGCAATTGGGGGATAAAGTGAGTGCCCGAATTTCGGTGCATCTTTTGACCGTCGGTGGTTGTCCGAATTGTGTGCTATTGAACCCCCAACTGCGCCAAGCCGCACGGGCGTTGTATGCAATTTGCGGACAGTGCTGCGTAAAAGTGCAAATTGTCAGAAAAACTTGAAATAATCGGGGAAAATTGTAACTTTGCGGGCTGAAAGGACATATCATTAAGACGAATGGAAAAATTTGATTACAAAGAGCATAGAATAATACAGGGCGATTCTTTAGAAGCACTGTCTAATGAAGTTCGCGACAGTTCGATTGACTTGATTTTCGTTGACCCTCCTTACAATATCGGCAAAAATTTTAACGGACACAAAGACAAGTGGGCGACCGACGAAGATTATGTGAATTGGTGCTACAAATGGATTGATTTGTGTATCAAAAAATTAAAACCAAATGGAAGTATGTATATCATGACTTCTACGCAATTTATGCCGTTCTTTGATATTTTCATTCGCAAAAAAATGACAATTCTTTCACGTTTGGTTTGGCATTACGATAGTTCGGGCGTTCAAGCAAAAAGATATTATGGTTCTATGTACGAACCAATTTTATTTTGTGTGAAAAATCCCGATAATTACACTTTTAATGCTGATGAAATTTTAGTTGAAGCAAAAACAGGCGCAAAAAGAAAATTAATAGATTACCGTAAAAATCCACCACAAGTGTATAATTCGGAAAAAGTGCCGGGAAATGTGTGGGAATTTGCTCGTGTTCGTT
>JAITMT010000393.1 GCA_031277235.1 Tannerella sp. | reverse complement strand
AACACTTGCCAGCGTTCCGAATTTTGCGCCATATTCCAGATATTGAGACCTTTGGTTTCGAGCGAATTATAATCCTGCATACCCAAATCCGAAGCCCAGCGCACGCCGTCGGCTTCCATGACGAACGAACCCGCGTCCATATGAGCATGGTTTCTGGATGCGCTGCCTCCCTTGAAACCGACAAACACGGCTTTCGGGTCTGTCCAGGAAGTGCGCATCAGCGCTACAGGCGTAATCCCGTTTCCTACCCATTGAAGCGTTTTGGGCGGGCGAATATCCTGAATCCGTATCCCCGAACCCCAAATCAGAAACGCCGGTAACAGGCGGTTATCGGTGTATTTTTTGCCTTCTTCAAGCAAATAGGCGCGTTCCTGCCAGAGCAGAGATAAATCATTCTGTTTCAGGGCAAACCAGAACATAGCCGGAGTGAGCGCGCCTCCCAAACCGCAATCTGCATAATTAAAACAGAGGTTCGTGGGAGACGTCATATTTTCATAATAACCGGCAGTAGGCAGAAAACCGGGCAGGGCGGAAAGGTTCATATCGCTCCCCAAAGCCTTATCCAACGCACTGATAAACATGATATTAAAACTTGTGCCGTAATCCCAGTAACCGTAGCCTTCAGGATAGGCTCCAGCGGGCGCGTATCCCTCCATCGAGAGGCGGATGGTTTCAACAGCCCTGTCAATCACCGTTTTTGCCAGTCCCGGCATCTCCTCGTAAATCGCCAAAGCGCCGTAAGTCATGCCCGCATTGCAAACCTGATTCCAGTTGTTAACGGCTTGTAGCCAGGAATTATATTGATTTTCCAGAGACGGATCAAGCCCTTTTCGGAGAATCGCGTCCTTAATCACATTCCGTTCGTTATCAGACAATTGATTGTACAGCCAATCGTATCCGATGGAAGCCGCCATCGTCATTTCCGCCACATCCAGAAAATGGGAGGGATTCCAGTCGCTAAAACGGGAAATAGCCAGCAATTCCGACGTCGCTTTTTGCAGATATTTATTTTCGTACGTCATGGGTAAGCGTATGACAGATAGAATATTCGACGGAGCGCCTCGCGAGAAACGGACAGCAAACGGCGTCCGGTTTGAATCCGTTCGAGCGACGGAAGCGTGATGATTTGGTCGCATTCCGTCAGAATCACCTGATGCACCTTTGCCCAGGCGGGTTCTGCCTCCATATTTTTACGAATCACTTCTTCTTCTCCCGACAGTAGCAAGATTCTCGGATGCGCCGGCATTTGAGCCTGAATAATTCCACAGGACAACATGGAAAGAACAAAAAATAGCAGCCAAATATGTTTTTTAGAAATTGCAGTCATGGTAAAAGCTTGATAGATAGTTTCCCCATTGTCAATTGTCAATTGTCAATTGTCAATTTCCTAAGCATTGCCTCCAGAAAATAATAGTCGGCATAAGCAAGCGGTTTATCAACTTCGGAATCAGCCGGTTTCGATCCGGTACTGTGCAGCAGCAAAAAGCCGCAATCGCCGCCCCGTTTCGCCTTGTAATGTTTTGACAGGTTTTCAAGAATCGTATCTGCCCAAGCCCTGTATTTTCCGGCATTTTCCGCATCCAGCCTGCACAAATCATACAAGGCGGAAGCCGTAATCGAAGCCGCTGACGCATCACGCGGTTCGTTGGGAATTTCTGGCGCGTCATAATCCCAGTAGGGAATCAAATCGGCAGGTAAATTTTTGTTATTGAACACAAAATCAAGCGCTTTCCTTGCCTGTTCGAGATATTTTACATCGCCTGTTTCGCGGTAACACATGGTAAATCCGTAAATTGCCCACGCCTGTCCGCGACTCCAAGCCGACGAATCGGCATAGCCCTGATGCGTCTGTTTCGTGATAATCTCTCCGGTAATGGTATCATAATCAACGACATGATATGTGGAAAAATCTTCACGGAAATGATTTTCAATGGTTTTGTCGGCGTGACTGACCGCAATATTGTAAAACGTACTGTCGCCGGTCTCCCTGAACGCGAAAAACAGCAGTTCGAGATTCATCATATTATCCACAATAACAGGGCATTGCCATTGATTGCGATTGTGATCCCACGAACGAATGATACCCGCATTGGGTTTGAAACGGGTAACCAGCGTTTGCGCAGAGGTTATCAACACTTCGCGGTAATGTTCGTTTTGGGTCAGCCTATAGCCGTTTCCGAAACTGCAATACATCTTGAACCCCATATCGTGCGTACCGGCGTTCAACTTTTCGGGTTCGAGGCGGGCGGTGTATTTTTCGGCTGCCTCACGCCATTTTTCGTCCTTGGTATATTGGTACATGTACCACAATTCGCCCGAAAAAAATCCGCTAACCCAGTCGCGCGAAGGGATAGCCACTAATTTGCCTGCATCGTTGAAAGTGCGCGGCGCAACATAGTTTTTATCGGGATTTTCGGCAATTGCCTTTTCGGTTTCCGTCATCGCCAGCGTGAGTTGTCCGGCGGCAAAATTCAAATCGTTCCTGGCCCAATCTTTTGATTCACAGGAAATAAACAGCGTTAAAGCCAAAGGTAAAAACAGGTATCTCATAAGGTATAATTTTGAAATTTAACGGGACAAAGATATTACATTATTTTGAATTAAAAACGATTCTTTCAACATTTATTTCTTGATAGATCTTCAAAAAATATCGTACAACTTTGATAACAGGTTTTACACGTCGGCATATTTTTCAGGTGCACCCTGCTTTGCACGACCGGCACAGCCTGACCGATATGAATCAAGTCCGTATGTTTTCTTCCCGCTTTTGCCGATATAACCGGGATCAAACGCTACAATACATTCAGAGACCTTTTCCTTAATCAGGGATAGATTGAATCACTGAAAATTCAACCCGTTTTCAAAATGGATTCTGAAGAACTGTTCACATTTTTCTGAAAATCGTCCCGTTTGTAAAAAATTTTAATGAATATCCGTATAAGAACCTAAAAAATTATGTAATATAATGATAGATGTATCATTGATCTGTCCCGTAGGGACAATATATTGGTAGAAAATAGATTATCTCCTCAAGCGGCGTGCCGTCAGGTACGCAATATGTTGGATTATTTTCCCGTATCGCGTACCTGACGGCACGCTTTTCCGGAAATTACCCTTTGTTCTACCAATATTACATCCCTGACGGGATTTTAGGAGAATATACGGATACTCATAAAAATTTATTCTACCCTTGATGCTCAAAAAACAGGGAAATACGTTGATGATAAGGTTCTGACGGCACTCTTTCAGTATTTGAAAAATCGTCTATTTCGTCAATATACTATATATCAGTGATTTAATATTTGAATAGATACCGCCTGTCATTTGTTTACAGATTACTGATTAAAACCGAAAAGATACTGATAATCAGTGCATTATTCAAACTTTTTTAATACTTATTTTTTATCTATTTCTCTCATTTTTAAAAGATTAGTAAATTTTATAACGAACTATTGTGTTAAAACAGTTACGTATTTTTCGTTTTCCATATTTTTAATTATTCGCATGGAACCTGCATACTGGAATAAACAAGGACATCAAATTTTCTATCAGAGGTTCCATCGTTTTCGTGAAAAACATCCTCAAGGAAAACATGGTGATTTCCAACAAACTTGCAGGCGGGACACTCCCTGTTTCCCTGTTCCTTATATACAAAATGATTGCCCGAACTGTCAAAAAACCAATTCAAAATACCGCCACTCCCTAATCCCATGTTAGTCACGAAAATCTCCTTCCCACTGTAATTCTCAAGCCAAATACAACCGAATAATTGAGACGTTTTATCGGTTTTTGACTTATTTATCAATTCTTTCAGCCACTCATAATTTTTCAGATTGAGCGTACGTCCGTCGGAAAGTGTAATCACTTCATCATTTTGCGGCTCTGTTGGAGAGTCGCAACTTATGAATACGATTCCGCAAAACAACGAGAAAATAATTGTTAAAATAACTCTTTTCATTTTTCTTTTTGATTTTAAGTATAAAACAATAATTTTGTGCAAAAGTACATCTTTTATTATAGAAAAACAACTTTTTTTGTTAAAAATATATAAAAAATTCAGCATGGATTTTCCCTGTCAAGATTTTGCAGGAACAGGTTTTTGAAAATAAGAAAAAAACCGTAACTTTGTATCTCAAAGCGATAAAAATTGACTAAAAAAAGATAAAGATGAACAGATTTATTTTGAAGAATATCTTTTTGATATTCAGCGTGTTATTCCTGTCATATAACACGAATGCACAGGAAGAAAAAGCGCCCAAAATCGAAAAATTGATTATGGATCCGAAAATCCGGTACGGACAGCTGGAAAACGGGATGACGTACTATATCCGGCACAATGAATTTCCGAAGGAGCGCGCCGAGTTTTACATCGTGCACAAGGTAGGCTCGATGCAGGAAGAAGACAATCAGCGCGGTCTGGCGCATTTTCTGGAACACATGGCTTTCAACGGCTCCAAAAATTTCCCAGCCAAAACCGGTATTCAGGATTATACGGAAAGCATCGGGATGAGAATGGGCGAAAATCTGAATGCCTCTACGGGGTTTGATGAAACCGTGTATATGCTTATGG
>JAITMT010000231.1 GCA_031277235.1 Tannerella sp. | reverse complement strand
ATTCCGCTGAAATTACACGGCGATTATCCCGATAAATTCGAGATTCGGGGCGAAGTTTTGTTGCCCTGGGCTGAATTTGAGCGGCTGAACAGAGAGCGCGCCGAGCAGGAAGAGCCGCTTTTTGCCAATCCGCGCAATGCGGCTTCGGGGACGCTGAAAATGCAAAATCCCGCCATCGTGGCAAAACGCCATTTGGATGCATATCTGTATTATGTTCTGGGTGAGGCGCTTCCGAGCGATACGCATTACGGAAATCTGGAGGCTGCACGCTCGTGGGGCTTTCGGATTTCGGACGCAACCAAAGTTTGCCAATCCATCAACGACGTATTCGATTTTATCCGCTATTGGGATACGGAGCGAAAAAATCTGCCCGTAGCGACAGACGGTATTGTGCTGAAAATAAATTCATTGCGTCAGCAGCGCGTATTGGGATTCACGGCAAAAAGTCCGCGCTGGGCAATCTCCTACAAATTTCAGGCGGAAAAGGCGGAAACTCGCTTACAATCAGTGTCTTTCCAGGTCGGAAGGACGGGTGTCATCACGCCTGTCGCCAATCTGGAACCCGTTCAACTGGCGGGAACGGTGGTAAAACGCGCTTCGTTGCATAATGCGGATATTATCAACGAGTTGGATATACATGTCGGCGATTCGGTCTATGTGGAAAAAGGCGGAGAAATCATTCCCAAAATCGTAGGCGTCAATATGGAGGCAAGGTCTTTATTTTCAGGCGAAAAGGTCAAATTTCCGGAAAACTGTCCCGAATGCGGAACAAAACTTGTCCGCATGGAGGGCGAAGCCGCGCATTACTGCCCCAACGAATGGGGTTGCGCGCCGCAGATAAAGGGGAAAATCGAACATTTCGTAACGCGCAAGGCGATGAATATCAACATCGGACCCGAAACGGTCGAAGATTTGTACAATGCCCAATATGTGCAGAATGTGGCTGATTTATACACGGTTACGTACTCCGACCTGATACGGCTGGAGCGATGGGCGGAAAAGAGCGCCCGCAACTATCTCGCCAGCCTCGAAGAGTCGAAAACAGTTCCTTTTGAGCGGGTTTTATACGCGCTCGGCATACGTTTTGTCGGCGAAACGGTTGCCAAAAAAATCGCTAATGCCTTCATTTCCATTGACAACATCGAAAAAGCAACGATAGAAGAACTGACGGCGGTAGAAGACGTTGGAGAAAGGATTGCGCAAAGCGTCGTCCGCTATTTTTCGGAAGAATATAATCGGCAGATTGTCGGCAGATTGAAAGAATATGGCGTAAAAATGCAGTTGGATGACAAAAATTCCGTATCTTTGTCGGACAAATTGAAAGGAATGATATTTGTAATAAGCGGCACATTCTCAGAACATTCGCGCGACGAATACAAGGCGATGATAGAACAAAACGGCGGCAAGAACGCAGGTTCGGTCTCCGGAAACACGGATTATATCCTCGCAGGCGAAAACATGGGACCGGCAAAGCTCGAAAAGGCGCAAAAACTCGGCGTCAAAATTTTGAATGAACAGGATTTCTTAAATATGTTAATATCATGATACTTACGCAATATTTCTTGAAGAAAAAAATCAGGAAACTGGCGCAAAATACCTCGAAACGCCCCCATCAATACCGTTCGATGAATGACGTCAAAACCATCTTATTTCTCTGTAATTCAACGGATTGGGATACATGCAGAGTTTGTATTGAAAAACTGAAGGCGATGCGGAAAACCGTAAATACCGCCGTCTATTCACCCACCGAAAAGGACGTACCGACCTGGGTATCAAACTATTTGCTGCTTCGCGGCGATAGAGACGTGAATATCTGGGGTTTCCCGTCGCACAGCACGCAAAAACAGTTCATGCACCTGCCTGCTGATTTGCTCATTGATTTTTCGGGCGAGGAGGCTTTGCCGATGCACCTGATGTTTCTGGAGCATCCTTCGACCTTCAAGGTGGGCGCCAAACAGTCGGAAAATTCGATTTACGACTTCTCGATTGTTCCGCCCGAAGAAAATAAAAATGATATACAATATCTTTTTGATCAGATATTTACCTATTTACAAACCATCGCATCCATACCCGTTGAGGAGGAAGAAGAATCATGACGTTCGTAAAAATCACGGAGCAACCCTCGCTATACGATAATCTGGAAGAAAAATCCGTCCTGGAAATCCTCACGGACATGAATAACGAGGATAAAAAGATTGCGTCGGCAGTCGAAAAAGCCATACCGCAAATCGAAAAATTGGTGTCTCAAATTGTTCCGCGAATGCAGCGGGGCGGGCGTATTTTTTACATGGGCGCGGGTACGAGCGGTCGGCTTGGCGTGCTGGACGCTTCCGAAATACCGCCTACATTCGGTATGCCTAATACGCTGGTTATCGGACTGATAGCGGGCGGAGACACGGCGTTGCGCAATCCCGTCGAGAAGGCGGAAGACAACACCGAACGCGGCTGGGAAGAGTTGCAGGAACGCCAAATCAATGAAAATGATACGGTCATCGGCATAGCAGCTTCAGGAACAACGCCTTACGTAATCGGCGCTTTGCACGAGGCTCGCAAACACGGTATTCTGACGGCGTCCATTTCGAGCAATCCCGATTCGCCGCTTTCGCAGGAGGCTGATATTCCGATAGAAATGATTGTCGGACCGGAATACGTTACCGGCAGTTCGCGCATGAAATCGGGAACAGGTCAGAAACTGATACTCAACATGATAACAACTTCTACCATGATAAAACTCGGTCGCGTAAAGGGGAATCGCATGGTGAACATGCAACTTTCCAACGCCAAACTCGTGGACAGAGGCACGCGCATGGTCTCCGAAGAACTGGGCATAGACTACGACCAAGCCCAACGCCTGCTCCTGCTGCACGGCTCCGTGAAAAAGGCGGTGGATTCGGCGAGAGGAGGATATGATGTATAAAATTGAAAATAAAAGGATTATAAATCCTGACGGTAAAATTTTGCAGATTGCAAATCCGCAGGGACGGAAGCGATTGATATTTCTGCTCTTTCTTTTTTATGTCTCTGCAGTTTGCGCCCAAAGTGATTCCGCTGTTTTTTATATGAATAGCGACAGTCTGACTTACGATGCCGCCGTACGGATGATTGATGACAAGAACATAAGTTTCGCTGATAAATTTGAATTGATAGGATCATTTGAAACATCGCCTGTTGATTTGGTTTTAGATGATATCTATTTCAAACTGTTGCCTGAAGCCAAACAGCAAAAAGATAAAACAGCTTTGATGTTTATTTATAATCAGATTGCTTTTGTTTATCTTAATTTTTTTGAATTTGATGAAAGCAAACTCTATCTGGATTCTGCATTTTTTTATATTCAACAAGTGAAAGATATAAGAACTTTAGGAGCATATTATTATTACATGGGCTACTATTATGCTTATACAGGTAATGTGCCCGAATCGCATTATTATTTTTATAAAGCCATCTCCTGTTATGAACAATTGGATAACAGGGAAAAAATCATTGTAATAATTTTGTATGGACTATCTTACGAGTATATCATAAGAAATGATATTGAGAGTTTAAGGACGATTATAAATAAGATGGAGCAAATTGCCGGTAAAAAACAGGACAACTATGTCGAGTATTTTTTGTGTTATACAAAATCGTCTTATTACACCATTTTATATGAAACGGAAAAGGATAAAATTTATTTGGATTCGATAATACATTACACTGAAAAACAAATTAATCTTGCTGAAAAAAACACAAATATTCCACCTGACCGCTCTTTGAATAAAGCTTACATGAACATGGTAGAAGCCGAATTAAGTAAATCGGATTCTGTGGATGCGGATAATTTAGAGAGATTGTACAGTTACATTAAAAAATGCGATTCTTTGTCTTGGTATTCCGACGAAGACAAACAATTGTCGGCTCAATTGCAACAAACAAAAGCATTCTTTTTTTATAAAAGTAAACAATATGTCAGGGCTGAACAGGAAGCACTCCAAGGATTAGTTTATACTTCAGAATCTGACGAAATTGCAGAAAGTAAAAAGTCATATTCGAATTTATACAATATTTTAGCACTCACTTATGAAGCAAAACAGGATTACAGGAAAGCGTTGGAATACGAAAAACTGAAGAATCAAACGGAAACAGAAATCAATAAAATGAGGCAGTATGAAATTGTTCAAAGTTTGGAGAAACAATATGAACTCGACAAGAAAGAACAGGCAATTCAGGAACTTAACAATAAATACCTTATCCAGAAGAAGATACAATGGTTATACGTCATTGTTACAATTCTTTCGTTGGTAATCTTGTTGCTATCCATTCGCTGGATGCGGAATCGCCGGAAAATATTAACCAATCAACTGGAAATAAACCGGTTAAAAGCCGAAGAGACGGAAAGACAAATAGACGTATTGAAACACCGCACCGTACGGGCTAAATTCATCCCGCATTTTACGGGCAATGTGCTCAATTCCATTAACTACCTTATATCGAAAAATCCAAATTCGGCACGGGAATACATTGCAAAATTCAGTGACTTTTCGACTCAAACCTTGCGCAATTCCGATGAATTGTGGCGAAGCATACAGGAAGAATTGAATTATTCCGAATTGTATCTGGAATTGGAAAAACTGCGTTTTGAAGAAAAATTGGAATATGCCGTATCCATAGCGCCCGGAACAAATCTCCGGAAAAAGATACCTGCCATGATATTGCAAACCTTCTGCGAAAACGCCATCAAGCATGGATTGCGACCCAAGCCGGAAGGCGGCCGGATTACCATCCGGGTGTATTCCGAAGCAAACTATTCGGTACTCACGGTGGAAGACACCGGCATCGGCAGGGAAAAGGCACGGCTGCTTCGAACCGAAGGGACAAAAGAAGGACTGAATATCGTCCGTCAACAATTGGAAATTTTCAATAGAAATCAAACAAAACCGGCTTATTTTCAGATCATTGATCTGTTCAACCCGGCAGGAGAACCTTCGGGAACTCGCTTTGAACTTTATATTCCGTAGTCTCTGATTTCAAGATAGAACTGATTCGCTCTTTGGGGTTTAATACGCAAAACCGAGGATAGTGTTTTTGATTCAACCATCTATGCCATAAGAGAATACATCAAAAAATCCCGAAAACAAAAACTGTTTCCGGGATTTCCAACCAAAAAAACAAAATTTGAAAATTATGAGAATGTTACTTAAGTTCCACGGTTACAATAGATTTTGCCGGTAATTTCAGTTGTAATTTTCCATTGTTTACCGTAAAATCCGTGAAACTTTTCGGCTTCACCGTTTCGGGATTTTCAAATGTATTGTGATCCCCCATATTCGTGGAAGTCAGGATGGTTGCAACGGCTTTTCCGGCTTTAATCCCTTCCATATCAATGATTACGGTCTGCGTATTTTTGTCGTCTATGTTGGATACGGAAATATGCGTCGCTCCCGATTTATCCCGCGAAGCCGTTGCGCTCAATAACGGAATGGTGCGGTTGTCGCGCACGTCCTTTTGATCTGAAATCAACGCAAGCGGCAGATTGACAGCATTTTGATGGACTTTGTACATGTTGAAAACGTGATAGGTCGGCGTCAAAACCATTCCACCCTTGTCATTCGTCAAAACCATGGATTGCAACACGTTGGCTATCTGCGCAATATTCGCCATTTTCACCCGCGAAACATATTTATGGAAAACGTCGAACGTGACGCTCGCCACCATCGCGTCGCGCATCGTATTTTGCTGATACAGATGACCTCTGACCGTTCCTGGCTCTTCGTCCCACCACGTTCCCCACTCATCTATCAGTAAATCAACACGTTTCGCCCGATCGTATTTGTCCATGATTTCACAATGCCTTTTGATAACATCTTCAATTTCAAGACATTTTCCGATCGTCCAGTAATAATCGTCTTCGGTGAAATCCGTAGCCGAGCCTTTGCTGCCGCTCCACCCCTTGCAAGTGTAGTAATGAAGCGACAATCCGTCCATTCGCCCGCCGACGTTTTGCATCAGGACTTCTGTCCAGTTGTAATCGTAGTCGGACGCGCCGCTACCCACCTTGTACAGTCTGTTACCGTCGTAATTGCGGCAATACGTGGCGTAACGGCGGTATAAATCAGCGTAATACTCCGGTCGCATACTGCCGCCGCAGCCCCAACTTTCATTTCCGACGCCCAGATATTTGACTTTCCAAGCCTTGTCGCGACCGTTTTGGCGACGCAAGTTTGCCATCGGACTGTCGCCGTCGGAGGTCATATATTCGACCCATTTCGCCAGTTCCTCGACCGTTCCGCTGCCGACATTTCCACTGATATACGGCTCGCAACCCAGCATTTCGCATAGATTCAGAAATTCGTGCGTGCCGAAACTGTTGTCTTCAATCGTACCTCCCCAGTTGTTATTCACCATTTTAGGACGTTTGCCGTAAGGACCGATACCGTCCATCCAATGATATTCATCGGCAAAGCAACCGCCGGGCCAGCGCAATACGGGGATTTCCAACGCTTTCAAAGCATTCAATACGTCTGTTCTATATCCCTGTGTATTAGGTATTTTTGAATCTTTACCGACCCACAGTCCGCCATAAATGCAGGTTCCGAGATGTTCGGCAAACTGACCGTAGATTTCTGCCGGAATCGTGTCTTTCGCACGGTCGGGATAGATTTTTATCGTCGCCGTCCGTTGCGCCGACAATCCTGCTACTGCTAACAAACAGATAATTAATAATTTATGCTTCATGATATTTTTATTTGTTTTATAAATTTTCTTCCGTAAATTTTCCGAGCCCTACATATTTTTCATACATGGAACGGTAAATATCAGCATTTTGCGCATTGGGAAAATATTCCGTCGCAAAGCCTGAATTCATGGCTTTCTGCGCGTCTTCCACCTTTGCATAGACGCCTGCCGCTGTTGCCGCAAACATCGCCGCACCGAGCGCACAAGCCTGATCGGTCTTGCAAACTTTTATCGGCATGTTCAGCACATCGCTCAAAATCTGCATCACAAAAGGCGATTTCAACGCAATACCGCCGATTCCGATGACATTGTCTATCTGAACTCCCTCATTTTTAAGACGTTCCACAATGGCTAACGAACCGAAAGCCGTCGCTTCTACCAGTGCGCGGAAAATACGCGGCGCGTCGCTGCCCAGCGTAAGTCCTGTAATAGAGCCTTTTAGCAACTGATTGGCATCCGGCGTGCGACGACCGTTCATCCAGTCGGTCGCAATGAGGGCGCTTTCGTCAATCGGAATTTTTTCGGCTTCTTTCGTAAGATTGGGAATGATACTGTCACAAATTTCGTCTTTAACAGTCTCATCCAATGACGATTGACGTATCGGAAATTCCAAAACATTTCTAAACCAGGCATATACATCGCCAAAAGCCGACTGTCCCGCTTCCAGACCAATCAAACCGGGAACGACCGAGCCATCCACCTGACCGCAAATGCCGGGAATCAGTTTGCCCTGCAACTCGTCGTAGGGCACGACCATAATATCGCAAGTGGAAGTGCCGATGACGCGGACGAAAGTTTTCGGTTTGATGTCGGCGCCGACCGCGCCAAAGTGGCAGTCGAACGCGCCGACGCCAACAGCTACGGAAGTCTTCAGTCCCAGACGTTTAGCCCATTCGTCCGTCAAATTTCCAATTTTGACGTCGCTGGTGTAGGTTTCTTCAAAAAGACGCTCCCGAAATCCTTTCAGCAATGGCTCAACGGCAACTAAAAATTCTTCGGACGGCAAACCGCCCCATTCTTTCAGCCACATCGCCTTGTGTCCGGCGGCGCAGCGACTGCGCAGGATTTCTTTCGGAGCGGTTTTTCCGGTCAGCAGGGCGGGCATCCAGTCGCAGTGTTCCACCCAACTGTAGGCATCGTTGCGGACGGTTTCGTCTTCTTTCAAGACGTGGGCAATTTTTGCCCAGACCCATTCGCTGGAGTAGATTCCGCCTTCGTAGGCTGTGTAATCCGTTGCCCACGATTTGGCTACTTCGTTGATTTTCGCGGCTTCCTCAATCGCCGTGTGATCTTTCCACAGGATGAACATCGCGTTGGGATTTTCCGCATATTCCGGCTTCAGGGACAACGGTGTGCCTGTTTCGTCAATCAATACGGGCGTACTGCCCGTCGTGTCGAACGAAATTCCGACGACATTTTCCGCCGTTCCCTGCGGTGATTGACTCAAGGCTTCCCGAACGGATTCTTCGAGCGTTTCGACATAATCCAGGGGGTGTTGCCGGTATTGATTTTTCAAGGGGTCGCAATATTTCCCTTCTTTCCAGCGCCGGTAGTATTTTACCGACGAAGCGACTTCTTTTCCGGTCTCTGCTTCTGCAATGACCGCGCGGCAGGAGTCTGTGCCGTAGTCTAATCCGATTACGTATTTCATATTTTTAGATAATTGAATATTGTTTCTATTTGTTTCATCACAATCTGGCTTTTTTTGTTTTATATTCTAATAATATTTATCTTTGCATTATAAAATTAGTGTTGTATGGAAGTTTTAAATGAAATAAAACCGGACATTTACCCTCAAAAAGGACAAGAGGTTGAAACCGAAACGTTTGAAAATGAATGGAATACTGCCATTTCCGGAGATGAGTTTGTACGGCGTTCTCATGAACATATAAGGAAACTGTATGCCATTCGAGAAAAGCAACAAGCCGATCATTAAATTCTCTGAAAGCGTCAATTCCTATTTTGACGAATTGATTACAACGCTTTTTGGGCAAGATTACTTTGGCTTTATAGATTCTGCTCTTCAGTATGTTTTGGATATGAAGAATTATATCGAGACATACATCTCTGTATTGCCTGCATACGATGCTCCACGCCATTTTGACAAATATAAAAAAGGAATGAAATATATAATGTACCAAGCCAATAAGCAAACAACCTGGTATATTTTTTTCAAACAAAAAGATAATCGTTTTATAATTTATTACATTACCAATAATCATTTTGAGGGGCAATATATTCGCTGATTGTTTCATTGCAATTATGAATTTCATTGTTTGTGTATAATCGTGTAGTTTACTTCGCTTGTTCCAACATTGATATTGTCTTTTCTAACGAAGGCACAGCGCTCTCATAACTTCTACTTTGTATAAAAGAGATTGGCATATCAACATAAACATCATAAAGAGGAGGATGATTCAGTACATCTTTATCGGATGGAATTTGTCCATAAGTTGTAAAATATTTCTTCATTTCTTCCAACTTGATATCGCTAAAGTAATCAAACACGCCTTTTATTTCAACTAATAAGGAATAGGTATCCCATATCGAAAGCAAGAGTTCTTTGTCGCTCACCAAGCGCATATTACCGGAAGTCTTAAACATATCAAAAGCATTTGTTTTAAACGTAATCGGGGAAGCCTCGTAAGCAGTTTGCGGATAATATAATTTGAGAGAATCCAGATTCAGCGATTTTTTATCGTGTGTCTTCAAATAGTTTGCATATTTCAAACCCGGTTGTATTACGCTTTGATTGGTATGGTCAAATATTTTTTTGTTTTCTTCCAATTCCAATTTTATTGCGCTCAAATAAAGAGCCGTATCTCTTTTGTCATTTCTACCTGTAAGCCAATAACTTACGGATAGCGTTATAGCAACGCCAATCACAACTACGGAAACTTCACGTAAATATTTTCCGAATTTTTCAAATGATGTTTTATTCATATTTTAACTGCGTATTGATTTGTAATCATAATCGTCTCTGTAACTGATTTTTCCATTCAAATCTTTCAAGGATTTTTTATTTCTACCGGAGATAAAATCTGTTAAAATTTTATCGGGAAACCAGCTTGTTGTACGTCCTCTCTCTCTTTTACTTACTATTGTTGTTGCCATACTCTATTATTTTAGAAATATTTAATACAAAGATACTTTCTTTTTATAAATAAAGAAGAACAAATGATCTATTTCTCAAAAAACACTTTCATTTTGCAAACGCCCCGGTTCGACCAGGCGTAGTAGGGAATGAAAGTTCGGGTTATTCCGTCATTCCCGGCGGTAATTTCGTTGATATTTCCTAAAATTGTTGCAGGTTTTACGGTAAATTTTTCACCGGTAATTTTATTATCGAAAGTAGATTGATTATCAACACTCTCCATACAATAAACCAGCGCTCCGTACTGTACGGAGAATTTGCCCGCATCGTCTTTTACCAATTCGTTTGCCTCAATTTTGCGTACCTCCATCGGAAATTCCACGGAAACCGTTTCGCCTTTTTCCCATTCTTTTGTGATGGAAATATAACCGTTATCCGTCTTATAATCAATATTTTTTCCATTCAAAACAACAATCGGCGACCCGGATATTTTATTCATGTAACGGTAAAGTTCCGACGGAAAATCGTTGGTAGCCCAGTCGGGAATACGGATTTTCAGCGTGAATTTTTCCTTTTTTTCGGAATTGATTTGAATCGAAATATTTCCATCTAAAGGATAATTGGTTGATTGCAAAATGTTTACGATATTTTTCCCCAGACTGATTTTTGCCTTGTTCGCCATGAATAAATTTACATAAATTTCGGAAAATCCGCTTGTAACGGGCTTTACGGCGTAAATCAGATTGGGAATGGACGGAAGAAAACGGATCAAATTCGTGGGACAGCACGAGCAGTCAAACCAGGATTGCCGCGTACAGGCGCCTTTGTTGAACTTGTATTCGCCGTCGGATTCGAGGGGATTGGGATAGAAAAATTCCGTTCCTTGCAGCGAAATTCCCGCAATCACACCGTTGTAAAGCATCCGTTCCAGAATATCGTAATAATCAGCCTCTTCAAACAGCCTGAACATTCTGTCAGCCCACATTACGCCGCCGATTGCCGCGCAGGTTTCGGCGTAGGCTGTGAGATTCGGCAGTTCGTAATTGTCGCCGAACGCTTCGCCGTCGTGGCGCGAACCCAGCCCGCCCGTAACGTACATTTTTTTTCCAACCATATTTTGCCACAGTTTTCCGATGGCATTTTCATAACTTTTATCGCCGAAAATCGCCGCCACATCGGTCATTCCCGCATACATGTACACCGCCCGCACGGAATGCCCGACGACCTCGTCCTGCTCCACGACCGGTTTATCGTCCTGGCAGTAAGCGCCTGTGCCCGTAGCGTTGTGTCCGCGATTGTCGAGAAAATGTTTTGACAAACGTAAATAATCCTGATTATTAGTGATTTGATACAATTTTATCAAACCTGTTTCCACAATTTGATGTCCCGGAACCAGGTTATATTGTTTGGATTCGGGGTCAAGGAAAGTTTTGACTAACAAATCGGCGTTTTTCAGCGCAATATTCAGAAAATTCCGCTTGCCCGTAGCCCAAAAATGCGCGGACGCCGCCTCAAACAGATGTCCGGCGTTGTACAGTTCGTGGCTCATGGCGAGTCCGTTCCATCGCTCGCCGTTGGTTTTTACCCAACTTGCCGGCGGATTTTTCGGGTCAATGGTGCGCCACGTCGTCAAGTAGCCGTCGGGTTCCTGCCCGCGTGCAATGATGGCGATAATGCTGTCCAATTTGTTGTCCAACGCTTTGTTCGGGAAATTGACGAGCGACAGCGCAGCGCCTTCGATGATTTTGTACACATCCGTATCGTCGAACGGCATGGCTCCGCGTACTTTTCCCGTACCTCCGTGCATGACTTTTTCCGCCGTGAGGAAATTTTCAAAACGTCCCTCCTGCTCGCATTTTTCCAACGCATACGGAATTGTAACTTCCTGAATCATACGGATTTTAGGCAGCCAGAAATTATCGGTCAATTCTACATTGTTTAATTTCACTTGTTGAACCGGATAGTCGGATGTTTGCGCCTGTAAATTGAGGCTTAGGGCGGAAATGATAGCGAGCATTGCTAATCTCATCGTTGAAAATTTATTTATAATCTTTGATTTCATAGAAATATAAGTTTTCTCCTTTTTCGTTAAATTCCTTATTTTCAGCCTCTACTCTGAATATTACATACGGTTTGTCCGATTTTTCCTTTGGAGCATCTACCTGTACGATATATCCCGTTATTGATACAGTGCCGCCGTATTCTTCTACCGGCGTTATCGAATTTATTTTCAAAAGTTCGTTATCCGCAAAAATTCTGACATCCAAATATTCAGGTCTTACGGATACATCCAAGCCTTTTTCTTCCATTTTCGACTTATCCAAATAATCTTCTTTTTGGTAAGAAATAACTTTTGTTACGCTCATTGGGCGGAAATAAACAAAAAAACCGGAATAGCCTCCCATTACTTGAAAAACGTTCGTACCATAAAGTTCCAG
>JAITMT010000578.1 GCA_031277235.1 Tannerella sp. | reverse complement strand
AAGCGTAGCAAGAAATGATGCAGATAGCGTAGCCGCGTGCGAGGAGGATTATGAAGTTTGGTACACGGAAACGGCTGAAGTTGTTGGCAAGTTGAGTATGGAAGAAATAAAAGAGTTTGTTCCTTACAGTGCAAAATTGTCTCTCCAATGGTACGATTTAAGAGTGAAATACGGGGAAGAATGAAGTGGACAAAAAACTCCGTGCGGATTGCAAATCCGAAGGGACGGGGAACAGAGAACACAATTAATAAAGTACAACAAAATGAAAGTAGTTTTAATAATTTCAGGATTGATAATTTTGGCAGTTGCAATTTTTGCGGTCTATAGATATACAACTGTAAACCGGCAAAATGCCAAACTGAATGCACTGCGAATTAAGCGGGTAGAAGCGCTTTCACAAAAAATGGAAAACGGTGAAAATGTAACGGCAGAGGAAGTATATCCTTTTGCTCAACATATTTTGACACGGGAATTGACATATCAGTTGCTGAGTCATTATAACAGGACAGACTTGTTTCCCCGGGAATATTATACCATTGTAAAAGGTGCAGAAACCAACCTTGCCAACTGGCTGGAATTTCCTACCGAACTTGATGCCTGTCCCGATGAAATGGAGTACATAAAGCGGTTTACTTTTGACTTTGAAGGGCAGAACTTTCATTATGAGGTTTTTAAATTCAGAGTATTCGAGCCTCATTGGAATGCAAAAAACGGATGGTCATTGGGAGTTGTCGGACCATATTTTGATAACAGTAAACCTTATGACTTTCCATCAAGCACATTCAGCAGAATAAGCAGTACATTGGACCGGATAACACCGGAAGAGGAGGCAAAATGGGTACACGAAAATATTACATTGAAAAGATTATGATTCGTTGTTAAAAAACATAAGGCTTTCCAATCCGTTAAAGAACAGGGAATATGAAGTATAAAACAAAATAACATACAGTCATGGACATAAAAGATATTGAAAGACATTACGAAAAGATGTCGGACGATGAACTCGTCAGAATTGCAACGACCGACGCCGACGGACTTCGCCCCGAGGTTTTTGGAATTATCGAAAATGAAATCAAAAAGCGAAATTTAGACCCGGGCATTCTTGGAGGCGCGCTGGCGCAAAACAGGGAATATTCGGTTGAAGAAGTGGAAGCGTATGCGGAACTGTTGCGGAGCCTGCCCTGCCCGGTTTGCGGAAGCAGAGACGGGAAACTGAACGGTACGGTTTTACATACAGTAAAAAGTTTCATATTTTTTACATCAGCCCGAAGAGAACCCCTGATCGCCTGTCCCGACTGTCTGGACAAAAGGAACAACAAGGCGGCTCTCACCACCGCGCTGCTGGGCTGGTGGGGTTTTCCCTACGGACTCTTTAAAACACCCGTTTATATCTACAGAAACTTTCAGCAGAAAAAGGAAAACAGGCTGGACTTTCCCAACATGACGCTGCTTTCATTCTCGTTAAACAATATCGGAAAGATAGAAGCATACAGGGACAATGAAGAAAAACTGGAAGGGTTGATTGGAGACATTGCCTGAAATACCGAAGAAGATTCGCTGTTTATCCGGCAGATTCAAAGTTAGATGACAATTTAAAAATATAAACCGCCCGAAAGGGCATAAAATAAACAAAAATGAAAAAAATATTATGCGCAGTATTTGTAACTGCAAGTGCATTTCTTGTATCCTGCGGAGGAAGCCCGTCGTCGCCCAAGAAAGACAATTCCGCCGATACCAGGAAAGACAATCCTGTTGAAACAAAAACAGATACTCCCGTTGACAGAATGGGAGTTAAAGGACCTCTAAAGTTTAACGGCATAAACTTTAATCTGGCTTGGACAGACCGACCGAGAGATACGTATTACATTCAGGAGTATCTGCCTGACGGAGAGCGGGTGGAAAACTTCAATCAACTGTTGACCATTCACATTCTTGACACGGACGTGAGCCTTCCACGTGCCGTCGAACAGAAAGAAAATGAATTGACGGAAAGAAAAAAGACGGATCCCGTTTGTAATTATAAAATCATTAAAAGCGCTGACGGAAAGGAATTTATTATTGATTTCCTACTGGGAGAAAGCAAAGACGGAGAAATGACAATTGTTGAATTTAATATTTACCGTTACAGGGAAATTCAAATCAACAACAATCCTAAGGCTCTCCTGATTTATGCGTATTCCAAAAGGGCTTACGGAGACAATATTACCGCGTTTCTTCAGAAACTTGCGGATGACAGGACAATATATCTGAACGAAATGGCTTCAACGGAAATTCCGGCAATAACGATTGAAAGTAAATGAAAAAGCGCCGGTAGCGGTGAATCGGAATGGAGACATTGTAAAATGGACTGAAAAATGGAAAACATCAAACTATATTCCCGGAAAGCAATAACCCTGGCAACGGGTCTTGGCGGACCGTTAGCCGCAGGTATTCTGATTCGGAAAAACTATTTGAACCTTGGAAAAGAAAAAGAAGGTTTGATAACTTTAACGGTCGGAATTATCTGTACAGTTCTACTTTTCTGGGGGATTTCTTCAACTCTCGGACCGATAATTGATGAAATCCCGTATGGTGCAATCCCGATGATTTATACGGGAATTATTCACCTGATTGTCGGGAAGATACAGGGACAGGTACTTGAAAAACATAAAGAGGAAGGTCATGAATTTTATTCCGGCTGGAGAGCTGCCGGAATAGGCATGATATGCGCGGTTTTCTATTTGGGAGGCATATTTGCCTATTCTTATGCGTTCGATAATTTTGACGTTGATACTTACGAGGCGGGATTTGCCAGGCTGGACGACAATGAAACGGAAGCCATGAAACTATATGAAATACCGGTTGAGAATAAGGATGAAATCCTGCGTTTTATTGAACAGACGGGAATACCCAAATGGAAAGAAGACATTGAGATTCTAAACGGACTGTCCCGCATGGAAAATTTACCCGAAGTATGCCGGAATGAAATTAGATTGTACCTTGAGTACGCGCAACTCAGAATAGAAACGTTTGAATTGATTTCAAAGGCAATCGCACTCGACACATCGGAATATGATGAAGAAAT
>JAITMT010000497.1 GCA_031277235.1 Tannerella sp. | reverse complement strand
GTATGTAGTGGCTTTTGCGATGATTGGGTCGGCGATTTCGGGCGTTACGTTTGTTTCCGTTCCGGGCATGGTGGCGGCAAACGGCTTTGCCTATTTGCAAATGGTGATGGGATTCGTTGTAGGTCAGTTCATTATCGCTTTCGTGCTGGTGCCGCTGTTTTATAAACTGAATCTCACGTCCATCTACGAATATCTCGAAAACCGCTTCGGGATAGCCTCTTACAGGACCGGCGCGTGGTTTTTCTTCATTTCCAAAATGCTTGGCGCGGCGGTGCGCATGTTTCTCGTTTGCATCGTGCTGCAACTGCTGGTTTTCAGACCGTTGGGACTGCCGTTTCTACTCAATGTCGTTTTCACGGTCGGTCTGGTGTGGCTCTACACGTTCAGGGGCGGCGTGAAATCGCTGATTTGGACGGATTCGCTGAAAACGTTTTGTCTGCTCGTCTCCGTAGGATTGTGTATCTATTTTATAGCCAAAGATTTAGGCTATAATTTTTCGGGAATGTTCGGCGCCATTTTCAAAAACGACTATGCAAAGACCTTCTTTTTCGACGATTTCAACGATAGGCGCTTCTTTTTCAAGCAGTTCCTTTCAGGAATTTTCACGGTTATCGCCACGACGGGGCTTGACCAGGACATGATGCAGCGCAACATGAGTTGCCGCAATTCTAAGGAAGCGCAGAAAAATATTTATGTCAGCGGCTCGATGCAATTGGTTGTCAATCTGCTGTTTCTGATGCTGGGCGTGTTGCTCTATATTTTTGCTTCGCAGCAGCATGTTGCGATTCCGCAAAAAAGCGACGAACTGTTTCCGATGCTTGCCACGGGCGGCCATTTCCCCGTTATCGTGGGCATTCTGTTCATTATCGGCTTGATTTCAGCCGCTTACGCGGCGGCAGGTTCTGCGCTGACCGCGCTGACGACATCGTTTACCGTTGATATTCTGGAAAGTACGAAAAAAAGGAAAACGGACGCGGAAGTTGCCGGAATACGGAAAAAAGTGCACGTGGGAATGGCAGTCGTAATGGGCTTGGTAATATTGATTATCAACGCCTTAAACAATACGTCCGTGATTGACGCCGTTTACATTCTGTCCAGTTACACGTACGGACCGATTCTCGGTTTGTTTGCCTTTGGCATATTCACCCGCAACAGGTTGAATGACAAATATATAGCGCTTGTTGCCATCGTTGCGCCGATTATCTGTTTCATTCTGGACAGAAATTCGGTCGCGTGGTTCAACGGGTACCGTTTCAGTTACGAAATACTGATAATCAATGCAATACTTACATTTTTAGGATTAACATTATTAACAAAAAGAAAAACAGTTAAATTATAACAATATGAAAATCAATTGTTTTATACCATTTCAAGATTTTGAACAAACGAAGGCAACGGTCGCTTCGTTGCGGGAATCGCCGTTGGTAAACAGGATTTTTTTGCTGAACGGTAGTGAAAACGAAGTTTTCATGGAAGGCTGCGAAAACGTTTGGATGGATACGTTGTATTCGACTTCTACAATCCGCACGCTGTCAGAACTTTCCGACGTGGAATATACGCTGTTATATACCAAAACTTCGACGTTGCGGATGGGCTATTTTGCGCTGGAACGCCTGTTGAAAATTGCGGAAGATACCGGCGCAGGAATGATTTATTCCGATCATTATCAGATAATTAATGGCGAAAAAAAGAATGCTCCGCTCATTGCCTATCAAAAAGGCAGTCTGCGCGACGATTTTAATTTTGGCTCCGTAATGATCTATAAAACAGTGTCTTTGTACAACGCCGTCAAGCAAATGAACCATGAATACCGGTTTGCGGGCTTGTATGATTTACGCTTGAAAATATCGCAAAAATGTGATATTTTGCATATTAACGAATATTTATACACGGAAATCGAAGACGATACGCGCAAGAGCGGCGAAAAACTGTTTGATTACGTAAATCCGAAAAACCGTGATTTACAGATAGAAATGGAGCACGCTTGCACCGGACATCTGAAAAAAATCGGCGCATTTTTGCAGCCGGTTTTCCGTGAGATTGATTTTTCCACGAAAGGCTTTGAATATGAGGCGTCTGTGATTATTCCCGTCCGAAACAGGATTCGCACGATAGCCGATGCGATACGGTCGGTTTTGAGCCAGAAAACGGCTTTCCGCTTCAATTTGATTGTCATTGACAACTATTCGACGGACGGCACAACCGAAGAAATTGATAAATTTGCTGATGACAAGCGGCTTATCCACATTATTCCGCAAAATACGGAGTTGGGAATCGGCGGCTGCTGGAATGTCGGCGTTCACCATCCGCAATGCGGAAAATTTGCCGTTCAGTTGGACAGCGACGATGTTTATTCCGACGAAAATGCGCTGCAAAAGATTGTGGACGCCTTTTATGAACAGAATTGCGCGATGGTGGTCGGCACGTATAAATTGACGGACATTCACTTGCATGAAATTCCGCCCGGCGTCATAGATCACAAGGAATGGACGCCCGATAACGGACGTAATAACGCTTTGCGTATTAATGGTTTGGGCGCTCCGCGGGCTTTCTATACGCCTGTTTTGCGGCAGATAAAAGTGCCGAACACGAGTTATGGCGAGGATTATGCGTTGGGGTTGAACTTTTCGCGTGATTATCAGATCGGTAGAATCTATGATGTGCTCTATTTTTGCCGTCGCTGGGAGGAAAATTCCGACGCGGCTTTGGACGTTGCAAAACAAAACGCGCATAACACTTATAAAGACCGCATTCGCACCTGGGAACTCGAAGCGCGCATCCGAAAAAATAAAGAAAATGAAATGATTTTCAATTTTTATTTGTAAAATGTCGATAAATTCGCTAAAAATCAGGGAATTATTCCATGCGCAACTACAGGATTGGGAGTTGGCAGGGAAAAATTATGAGGCGTTGCAACATGTTGAGGTAAAGGAGTTTGGCGATCAGAAAGTACAGTTCAATCCTGCCCGAATCGTTTCTTCGGGCGCAAAAATGGATGAAAAATCCATTCGCGAGCGGAAATGTTTCCTTTGCGAAACCAACCGTCCGAAAGAACAGAAGTATCTATTATACAATGATTATCAGATACTTGTAAATCCGTTTCCCGTTTTTCCCGAACATTTTACGATTTCTGTCGCCGAACACGCGGAACAGTTGATTTACAGCCGTTTTCCCGATATGCTGGATTTGGCGAAACTGTTGGACGAATATGTACTTTTTTATAACGGACCGAAATGCGGCGCTTCGGCGCCGGATCACGCTCATTTTCAGGCAGGTATTAAAGGTTTTCTTCCGATAGAAAACGTCGTTTTCAATCAGGACGGGATGAAGCCGGTACAGACGCTTGGTCATACGATATTGCTTCAATCGTCGGACCGGGAAACGATGGTTTCACTTTTTGATAAACTGTATAATTCACTGAAAATCAATGAAAAAGAAAAGGAACCGATGATGAATATGCTGGTTTGGTATGAAGAGAAAAGATGGGTTGCGGCAGTTTTTCCGAGAAAAAAACATCGTCCCGATTGCTATTATGCTGAGGGAGAGGGAAATATTCTGATAAGTCCGGCGGCAGTTGATTTGGGAGGCGTGTTTATCACGCCGTTACAGAAAGATTTTGAGAAGATTACGGCGGAGGATATTGCGCGGATTATGGCGGAAGTCTGCTATAATGAAAGTGAAATTCGGGAATTGGGACACAAAATATGCATGAAAGATTGAAAAAACGAAGAACTGCTTTTGGTTAATTTTGATTGTGATGCAGCAAGAAAAAATTCATTTTGAGAATCTGAACGGATTAAGATTTATCGGAGCATTAATGGTTTTTATTGCTCATGCTTTTTCCATTAACAGAGAGGTTTGGGGGTCTTTTTTCGAGACAACGCCCATGTTTTTGATTCGGAAGGTAACGATCATGGGCAGTTACGGAGTAAATCTGTTTTTTGTCTTGAGCGGGTTTCTGATTACTTATCTGTTACTGGCGGAATTAAAGCAAAACGGACGGATTCATATCGGTTTCTTTCTGGTTAGAAGAATTTTACGCTTATGGCCCCTCTATTTTTTTGTCGTGCTGTTCGGTTTCTTTCTCTTTCCCCATCTTCCTTTCGGCATCAAAACCGTTCACGAATTTTGGCGCTATGCACTTTTTTTGTCCAATTTTGACGAAATCATACACGGACTTCAGGACAGCATCAATTTTCTCACGGTAACCTGGAGTGTCAGTATTGAAGAACAATTCTACATCGGATGGGCTTTGGTCATCGGACTAATCATCCGCCGACCTACGATAGGGGCGTTCCGGCTGTTTTTTCTCGTCGTTGTTTTGAGTTCGGTGATTTTCCGTTTTCTGAACTTGGACGACACCCGCATCCTGTATTACCACACTTTAAGCGTGATTTCCGACATGGCTATCGGCGGTTTTCTGGCTACCGTAATCTTTGAAAGAAAAACGGTCAATTTTGTCCGTGAGATGAAAAAATGGCAAATTGCACTGGTTTACCTTGCAGGAATTGCATTTTTATTCCTTTCGTCACGCATACTTCCGGGAAAATTGATGGCTGTGGAAAGAATTGTTTCAGGAACCTTTTTTGCTTTTATTTTACTCGAACAATTGATTGCCAAACATTCTTTTCTGAAAGCCGACCGTATTCCATTTTTTGAAGCGGCAGGAAGACTGACTTACGGTTTCTACCTGTTTCACTGCATCGTCATTTTCTATCTCTGCAAAACTTTTGAATATTTTCATCTGACGCAACATATAGGATGGTTTTTGCTTTATTTCGCCGTGTTGCTTTGTCTGAATAGCCTGTTAACCATATTTTCCTACCGCTATTTTGAAAAACCGCTGCTCAATTTGAAGAAATATTTCAGGGTGTGAAAGAATTGTGAATTTTTTCTAAATTTATTGATTTATTTAACTAATAATCAATATATTACATTTTTATTTTTGTCTCTTTTGTTTTTTCCACATATATTCGCGCTTCTATCTCGTCTCCAACGACAATTCCGTTGGTGATGGCATAGAAAGTAAGTCCCGGAACGGTTTTGATTCCGAGTTTCGCCGTGATGTTTTTCCGGTGCGAAAGCACGGTGTTGAGGCTGATAAACAGGCGCTCGGCGGTTTCCCTGTTGGTGCTGCCTTTTACAACTTCCCGCAATACTTCCATTTCCCTGGATGACAGACTGTTGCTGCCTTCCATTTCCATTCCCGCCACAATGGGAGCGAGAATACGGTGACGGATTCGGTTATGCTGCTTAATATCAATGTGTAACGTATTGATGGCGAAAAAGACCGCATAACAGAGATTGGCGTCGTAATTGCCCGACAAATATTTGATAATGATATGTTTAATATCCGCCAACAATGCTTCCGCCGGTTCGAGGCTGTCGTTGTAGAGGGTAGGGTAGTACGTCAGCGCCTTGTTGTTTTGTTGTTTTTCACAGAGGTTTTTAATATGCGGAAACCATTCGTTCTCGTCCGTATAGATCCGCTGTAACAACTTGTTTTTAAATGTTTTAAATATCTCCCCTATCTGTGTCAGCGATTCGTTTTGCGGGTCGCTGACGGAGATGAAAGAGTTCAGGTGACGTTCGATGTTCGGAAGTTGGGAATGAAGATAATAGTGATTTGTTTTCGCCAGATAATCAACAATTTGCATTAGGTGAAAACCTTGCAGTTTCTTTTCGGGAAAATAGTTTTCGTTCAGGAAAGTATTAATCATCGTAACAAAAAAATCGATGTTAATATCGTGTTTATTACAGAGTTCCTGCGCCGTACTGTTTCCCAGTCCGAGACGGACGCCGAAGCGGTTTATAACAGGAATGAGCGAGGGATGTTCTTCCACAACCTCGCTCATTCGCATATTTGCATGGATTAGCGACATTTTTTCAGGCTTCTTCCCATTGTTTTTTCAGCAACTCCACGGCTGCCGCAGCGGAGGCGTTTTTGTCTTCAGCCTTGCTGTTGCACTCGAAACCGACATATTTGTCGTAGCCAATCATTTTCAAGCCTTTGAAGCCGTCCACGTAGTTGTCCGCTTCGCCGTCTTCGCCCGGTATCAAGCGTCTTTTGCGGCTTGCCATGTGCACGTGTTGCAGGTATTTCCCGGCGGAAAGGAACGCGCCCATATCGGACGTTTCTTCCCAGGTCATGTGCCAGAAGTCGCCCAGACACGTTACGCCCGGATTGTTGATGTCGCGGCACATCGAAGCGGCGTCGGCAACCAGCCTCAAATAAAAGGCTTCGCGGCGGTTAAGCGGTTCGAGAATGACTGTCGTGCCCTGTTCCACGGCAAATGTACCGAGTTCGTTAAACCATTGACACAGAAAGTCGCGCGTCTCCTGCGTGTGAGGCATGCAGGGCTGCTGGCTATTGAACGCCGGGACGATGATAACGCCCGTCGAACCGAGTTTGCCCGCCGCCGTACAGATTTCACGCATGGAATCGCGACACCGGTTGCGGATGGCTTCGTCGGTTGAAAGCATGAATCCGTCAAAACCGGCACAGATGGCGCTGATTTTGATGTTTCTGCCTTCGAGCGCCTGTTTATATTCATCCACGCGACCCGCCAAACCATTTCCACCCACTTCCAGTCCCACAACTCCGTGCTGCTCCATGAAATCAAGTTTGTCCTTGAGTTCGCCGTCAATCGTCCATTCCTGAAACGAGATATTGAGTTTGGCGTTGGGGTTGTATAGACTTGTAGCGGCGGCTTTCGTTTCCGAGCCGCTTTTGGCTGCTCCTCCCGTGCAAGCCGCCACGCCTGCCAGCGCAGCGGCTCCCATAGAGGTTTTGATGAAATTTCGTCTGTTGATACTCATAACGTCATTATTTCGTTTTTCCGGCGCCCGGAACAGGAACGGTAAATCCCTTCATATCCATTTTTCCCGTAAGGCTCAAATCCTTCGGTGTATAGTCTAATTGAGCGGCTGTCATGGCATCCCAGGTGGTTTCACTGCCGGTATAGGCTGACTCGCGTCCCATAATGGCAGCCATATTGGCAACGGCTGTTTCGGAAGCCTGGTCAATGGATTTTCCGGCACGGATGAGGTTGATGAAATTCACGTGTTCCAAGGTGTAGGGGTCGGTTTGCTTGAAATCGGTTCTCTCCTTTTCGCCATCGTATTTCCAAATCACATTGCCTGCGAGGTCTTTGATGACCGTTTCTCTATTAGCGGTACTCCATGAACCTCTGGAACCCTGGATAAATTCGCTAACGTTGTTGGCACAGCCGTCAATCTGGCGGCACATGCTGTGTAGGTGGATGCCGTTTTCCATCGTGAAATCAACGCTGAAATTGTCGTACTGGTCGCCTGTGACGCGGCGCTGACGCGAACCGAAGCCTACGGCTTTTGATGGTTTCAAGCCTGAGAACCACATGAATACGTCAAGATTATGAACGTGTTGCTCCACGATATGGTCGCCTGAAAGCCATTTCCAGTTCACCCAATCGCGAATCATCCATTCGCAATCGCTCCAGCCTGCTTCGCGGTTTCTGTACCAAAGCTGAGGGTCATTCCAATAAACGACGCCGCCCGTGATTTCGCCAATCGTGCCTTCCATGATTTTTTTGTAGGATTCCACGTAATTGCGCTGGTGGTGGCGTTGTGTTCCGGTGATGACGCAAAGATTTTTCGCCTGCGCCTGTTTTGCCGTAGCCACAATCATGCGATAGCCCACTGCATCCACGCAAATCGGTTTTTCCAGAAATGAATGAACGCCTTTTTCGGTAGCGTATTGGAAATGCATCGGACGGAAATAGGGTGGAGTTGCGATGAGAACAACATCTACACCGCTGTCTATTACCTGTTTATATGCATCAAAGCCCGTAAAACGTTTATCTTCGGGAATATCGATGTTCTTGTCTTTTTTCAAAGCATTGGCAAGGTTATCGACCCTATCTTTGAACGTATCGCCTAAAGCGACAACCGTTACTCCATTGGCAGCGTTTATAAAATTCATTGCTGCGCCTGAACCGCGACCGCCGCAACCAATCACGCCTGCTTTGAGTTCCTTACCGTCCGTTGCCAAATCCGGCAATTCGGGAATGTAATAATCTTTCGGGTCCTTAAGCGGTTTGATTGCCGCTTCCTTACCGCTGTTACCCGAACAGGACGATAAAACGTTGCCTGCTCCTACTGTTCCTACCATTCCTGCTGCTCCGACCATGGCGGAACTTTTGAGGAATGTACGTCTGTTGATGTTGTTTTCTTTCATGTCTATACTATAATTTAGTTAATAATGTACCTTTTTTTGTTTTGAAGTTCAAAGTTCAAGGTTCGAAGTTCAAGGTTCAAGGTTCGGGGGTTAGGTGAATTTGCTTCCTTTTAGTTCCGAACTTTTTAAATATTGAATTAAACTTGAAATGGACTTTGAAATCATTATTGCCTGATTTTTTAAGTTATTAAATTCTTCCTCTCCCATATAATCATAGTCCAAAGCCCTGTACAATTGGCTTCTTGTTTCACCGCAAGAACCTTTGGCGATGGAAAGAAATTGTATAAATTCCTTATTTCCTCCTCTTTCAAAGCCCTCTGCAATATTATCCATAACAGAACCTGAAGATGCACGTATTTGATCTTTCAGTCTGTAATCTTTATTAAACGGCTCAAGTTTTGTCAATTTATAAATATTTTTGGCAAACTCTCTCGAAATCTTCCATATTTCCAAATCCTCAAATTGATTTATCGTAGCCATATAACCTTGAACTTTAAACTTTGAACCTTGAACTTTGAACCTTAAACTATTGACTAACAACTACCCGAAACCCGATTCCCCGAATATCCGAATACCACCAGATACTTTTCGGCTGTTGCGGGTCGGTTTTCATCCATTCGTCGTGATGCGTGGAAGCACGCGCCGCGCAACGCACATCCGATGCGTCGGAATTGTACAGTCCGCCGCGCACCACCCATTCTTCGCCTTCGGTTGCGAGCGGGTCGGTAACCGTTTCGCCCGTCTTGCCGTATGCGTCGGGGGCATATTTGTCGGCGCAGTATTCCATCACGTTGCCGAGCATGTTTTTCAATCCGAAGGAGTTAGGTTTCACTTTGTCAGGCTCCTGCGTTCTGTTGCTGCTGTTGTTTGCATAAATGACGAATTGACTGATGGAGTCTGTTTTAGCCGCGAAAAATTTGCGCATAAAACCTTCGTTGGAGAAATCTTTCGGACTGCCTCCGAAGAAATACGGCGTTTCCGTGCCTCCGCGCGCCGCATATTCCCATTCGGCTTCGGTGGGCAGGCGATATTTCTTGCCTGTCTTGAGCGAAAGCCACTGACAGAACGTTTCGGCGGCATAATGGGTCATCGTGATAGCGGGTCGCGAGCCGCCTCCCCAGCCCTGATCGGGAAAGCCGAAAGGCGGGGTAGGACCTGAAACTGCATCCACGTCGGGACGGCTGTTGTTGGCGTAAATTGTTTCGGGCAGCGTGCGTCCTTCGCTCATCGTATTGGCGTAGAATGCCCAGTACATGTCCCACGTAACCTCCAGTTCCGCCATGAAAAACGGACTGACCGTTACGTTGCGCACGGGCGCTTCGTCTTCCTTGTGGAAAGGCTCCTTTTTGCCGCTTCCCATTCGGAACGTGCCGCCCGGAATGGCTTTCATGTCGAAAGACACCGTTGTACCCGGTATTTTTTCCGTGAAATTTTCAAAAGAAGTTACGACCGTAGCCGAATCGTAGAGGTCGCCCGAAGCGCCGCCCGTTTTCATGCCCGGAATGCCGGTCAGACTTCCGTGTTTGTAATTCGGATTGTAATGCCCAACGTCCAAGTGGCAACTGATGCATTGCAAATCCAGTTTTTCCTCGTTTTCTTCGTAATAAAGATGAGCCGTGATCCCGTCGTCGGTGATTCCCGTCGGGAAGAGATTTTTGTGACATTCCTTGCAGGATTCGTTGGGAATGTATTTGATGGCGTGTTCGAGTTCCGATTTCAATTCCCAGTTGAAGTCGGCGCTGTCTTTGGTCAGATAGCCCCAAAGGTCCTTGACGCCAAGTTTCAGTTTTGCCGAATAGTGATTCCAGGTCTGGCTTTTCGGCGGCAGGTGGCAATCAATGCAATGCACGGTTACGCCGCTGCCGTTATTCACGTGCGATGACAGTTTCCAGGTTTCCTCGGCGTGCGGATGAACGTGACACATCATGCACGATTCATCGGTCGAAGTATATACCGATGCCTGATAAGCGCCCACAAACAAGGCAAAGCCGACTAACAGCCCTGCCAAAAATATCCATTTCTTCTTTCCTTTTTTTCCGGCTTTTCTGTCGTATTCCCTTCTCCTCATCTTGCTTTATGCTCTATACTTTTATGTAATTTACTGTTTGTCACGATATTATTTATAACCAAATAACAAAATTGCACTTTTCAGCGCGTAAAAGTACGTGTTTTTTATGGAAACGACAAGGAAAATGCAATTTTTTTTCAGTCAGGAAGAATTTAGTTGGTGTATTGTTATTGGAGTGTCTAAATCCCTTCCCGCAAGCAGGGCTGTCAAGTTTTAATCCCTACGTGATTTAAGTTCGGTAGAAAATATTGTCTGTATGCGGTCACATCCTGTATGGAATGCGTTCCGTGGGTTCTTTACCTTTCCACCGAGCGATACAATCCCAACGGATTGCAAAATTTGGATATAACATTGCGTATTCATTTGAAATTTTCATAACTCTCCAAAAAATCAAAAGAAAAACATGCGATTTTCATCAAAAAAAATAAATTTTCCTGTGGAAATTTGTTTGTTTGGAAAATATATTCTACCTTTGCCGAAATTTTTGTAGAACAATAGATAAAATTTATTTTTATGAAAGAAGTAAAATTATTAAGCAAAGGCAACATTTTAACTGCGATCGGCGGGATAATCGGCGGCGTCGGCGGCTATTTCTACTGGTTGAAAGTGGGTTGCGTATCAGGGACTTGTCCGATAACATCCTCGCCCGTGATGAGCGTAATTTGGGGAATGATGATGGGCGGACTGCTTTTCAGCATGTTTACGGGTAAACGCCAGGCGTCCGGCGAGAACAAACGGGATAATACGGATTAAAAACATGAAGAAAGTTATTATTCTCACATCCGTTTTTTTTTTGCTGTTCTTGTCGTGCAGCAACGCCCGGAAAACGGAAAATTCACAAATATCATTAACTCAAAAAGAAAATAAAAAAATGGGAACAGTACATTTGACAACTGCCGATTTCAAGGCAAAAGTATTTGATTATGAAAAAAATGCGCAATGGAAGTATGCAGGCGATAAACCTTGCCTGATAGATTTTTACGCCGACTGGTGCGCTCCGTGCCGCATGGTTGCGCCGGTATTGGAGGAACTTGCCGGCGAGTATGCAGGCAACATCCACGTTTACAAAGTTGACACTGAAGCCGAACAGGAACTTGCCGCCGCATTCGGAATCCGAAGTATTCCTTCACTGCTTTTTGTGCCGATGAGCGGACCGCCTCAAATGGTGCAGGGCGCCATGGGGAAAGCCGATTTGAAGCGAGCTATTGATGAAGTTTTACTCAATAAAAAATAAAAAAAGCATGGGATTTTTCAGTAACTTATTCAAAACGACCTCCGTAGAGGAAATGAAAGAGAAAATAGTAAACGGCGGGCTGCTGCTTGACGTACGGACAAAAGGCGAATTTACCGGCGGACACATCAAGGGTTCGAAAAACATTCCACTCGACCAGCTCGAAAACTCCTTGTCGAAACTTGACAAGACAAAACCGATCGTAGCCGTGTGTGCAAGCGGCATGCGCAGCGGCTCCGCCGTCGGTTTGCTGAAACGTTACGGTTTTACGGAAGTTTACAATGGAGGCAGTTGGACGAAATATTTGTAAAATACGGGATATTTACCGCTCCATCATGAGTTTTGAAGCGGATTTCCAGTTGAAATACGGCTTGTGCCTCAATGAAGGAATGCTGCTTTGCACACTGCAAAGCGGCAAACTTTCATCGAAAGAACTGGCACAGTCACTGGGCTTGACGCACTCGAACACTTCGAAAATCATCAAATCTCTTGAAGATAAAATGCTGATAAAAAGGATATTGGGTAAAACGGACAAACGCCAAATGTATTTTACGCTTACGGCAAAAGGAAACGATAAACTGGCAGCAATCAACTGCGAAGAACATGGCATTTCACCCATACTGGATAATATGGTAAACATCTTACAAACAGACAATTACAATTCAATAACTTATAAAATGATAGATAAATGAAGAAAATAATGACTTTCGCGTTGTCGCTCCTGTTCTTTACGGCATGCAACGCACAAACAAAAACCGGATCCAAATCTCAATCTCAACCCCAACAAACAATGGAACAGATTGCATTGAGCGATTCTACCGTCATCGTGGATGTTCGCACGCCCGGGGAATATGCAGAGGGACACATCGAAAAATCCATCAATATTCCGGTTGACGAAATTTCCAGAGAATCCGCGCAACAGCAACTCAAAGGATATAAGACTATTATAACCGTATGCCGGAGTGGAGG
>JAITMT010000530.1 GCA_031277235.1 Tannerella sp. | reverse complement strand
TGTGAAAACATAAATCTCTATATTTATCTAAATCATTTCAAATTAAAAACATGTCAAAACTAAAATATCCTTACTACTTTCAACAATCAATACATGTCCAAATATTCGCACCGTCCTGTTTGATTTTTCGACGGAATTTGCAGAGCATTATCCCTTATTATTCCAATGATAAAAACGATAGAATTTGTAGAAAAAGCCATACAAGCCGATATAATGGAAATACCGCTAAATGTAGCATTATCCGGATCCCGTTTCAATGTTTGAGTTGAGAACCTATATACCATATAAAAAAACGCATCAAAGAATATCATACATATCCATACATATATAGCCTGTAAAAGACAAATGTACCTACTGGCACAGTTATTATAAATATGAAAATGACAGTTTTTATAAATATCCGCTTATTATCCGGTAAAACTGATATTTTTTTCTCAATATTTTCAACACTCACATACTTGAAATATCGTATTATAAAAAGAATATTAAAGGTAATAGCAATCGGTGTAACAGCAAGAAAAGTATTGTCTGAAGCCCAACGACTTACAGGATTATCCTTGATTAAACCTATAATATCGGCTATCATACCTATGAACAATCCTATCAAAAACGACATGATGCTACAGGCACTAAACATTGCGCTGTCCATGTCCTTTCTTTTCTTTTGAAAAACCGTATAGAAAAACATATCAAAGAATAGCATAGTAGAATATTTTAAGGACCAGGTCCTGTTGGATTATTGTATAAATCTCTATTCATTAAAATTGTTTCCCAATCACCACTTATACCTCTTTCTTCAATCTCCAATTTTTGTTTCTGACGTTCCAGACTCTCAGACAAGGATATCGTAATATATGTATAAGAAGCGCCGATCTGCCAATATTTTAGACTGGCAATACCAACTCCGAGATCAATTCCATTTTCTAAATTTGGATTTTTTCTAAATTGGTATCCTGAATACAATGCAGAAGGTAAACTGAGAAAAGTGAAACCAATCCCTTTAATCCATCTCAGTCCCCGTACATTCTTTACAAAAGCATTTTGCTGAGGTACCAGTTTCTTTATCTGGGCTTTTGTACTTAAAAAAGTATTGTCCATCTCACGTAGTACATTGTATTTATTGAAAGCTAAAAATTTTCCATCTTTATACAATGAGTTCAGATAGGAATAATTTGCCATCGATAGTTTTATTTCTATACCAATAGATACTACATCAAGCCCATCAACTACCATGTTTAATCCTTCATAATGAACAGGGTTGGATTTTTTTGAGTTTTCTTTTTTCTCTTTCTCATTTACTGTTCTCTTTTCTTCCTCTTTCTTTTCCTCATCTTCTTTAAAACTGTCCCAAACCTCATTGAATTCTTCTTCACTCTGTGTACTAAAATCAATTTTTTCCGGCAGAGTTTTATTTTTTGCAACAGGTTTTGCATTATCCTGCACGCAAATGTGGGTATAGGTAATGTCAATAAAAAATTCATTGCTCGCCGTCTGAATTTTATTGGCATTTACATTGGAGTAGTAGGTTTTATTGCCTTCCCTTGTGCCACCACAAAGATTGTTAATCCCCAACCGGCTCAACAATGGTCGCAGTATTTCCAGTTCGTCGTTCATTTGGGCCAGAAATTATCGTGTGCTTCCCCGTTCAACTTCACAATCTCCGGTGAAATCAGCAGAGACGTCTTCGTACCGGTCTTTGCGTCTATGTCCGTCGCCAGGGAGATGCAATAACCCTTTTCAAATTCAATCCGCAGGACTGTCATGCCCAGATCCGTCTGAAACAGAATGGCGCCTGATTTCAGCATGGTGGCGGTTTTTGCCCAGGCATACAGGCTGTTGTCAGCCAGTTGCATAATGGTCACCATCATCTGTCCGCCCCTGACTTCGTGCTGGGGCTGTCCCTTGAAATCGGTCGGCTGGTTGAAGTCGATCTTGAATGTTTCAACCCCGTATTCTTTTCCATCCAGGAGAAATTTCGCTACTACATGCGATAACGGAAATATCATAATCGTTTACTTTTTAAATGGTTAATCTTCAATCCATTCATTGTTGACGTCTATGCCCTCTCCCAGAATCAGCTTGCTTGTCTGTATTGTCAGGGAGGTCTGCACGTAGGTTTTCCCGGTCTGTGTATAGTTGATTCCAAAGTTTACGCAGGTCGCCCGTTCAAACAGTATTTTCTGAATCGGAGTATTTTCACTGTCGAGCATGACAATCACTCCGTCCCTGTATTTTCGCGGCTGCAGCGCCCACTCAATCATATCCTGCCGGGGCAGTTGCGACAGCGTGAGGTTCATCAAGCCGCCATGCACCCGTGTTGTTGCCCTTCCCTTGGCGTCAACGCCCTGGTTCAGGGAAAAGTTGCAGTTGTCAATCTCGTATCCGCCCTGCACGAGGCTTACTATGTCGGCGGGACTGCTGCCGCCCAATATCAAAAAACTTCTATGGGAAAACATGATTAAAATAATTTATGTTTTTATCATCCAACAAATCCGTCAATGCATCCCTTTCTCTTCTTATACGTTTCATATTAGCCAGATGCCGGTCGAATTTCTCTCTGTTCAAGTTTTCTACCTCAATGTTGTTTCCGACAATGAGTTTTCCCGCATAAACTTTAATGAATACTTTCGGGAAAGGACAGTCCGCCTTGATATCTACAGCCAATTTCAGACACAACCCGTCTTTGATCAACGTTTTTTCCACGATTTTTCCGTTTTCGTCCAGGGTCATGAAGCCGAGTTCAAGACAGTCGGAATCCATGATTTGCTTTCTCACAGTCCAGGGAATATCCTGTTCCGATTCTATTTTTATAGGGTCAATTATCCTTTCACCTTCCCGGGGATTGCGGACGTTAAAAGTGTAATTGATCCGGTATCCATTCTCTGTAAAACTTTGTATATCGGAATTTTCCGTATCTCCGATTTTCATGTATGTTCTGTATCCGTTCATCTTATTTTACGTTCTATCAGTTATTTTTACTTTTAATTGGATTTCATACCCGATTCACCGGATTGCTTCACGTTCGGGGTTTGCAAAGGAGTGCGAAGCAATCCGGAGAAAGGGTAAGGGGATGTTACCCGGCCTGCTGTTCGTAGAGCGCTTCCCAGTCCACGTCGTCGTCGCCCTTTGTTCCGTCCAGTTTGATGACGAAACTCTTGGCGGGGAAGTACGGGGTGATGTGCAGGTCGAGGTAAATCCTGTCCTTTTGCTTGGGGTCGCGTTCAAAACGCGTGATTTTGAACTTCTCGATCAGTTTGTCCGCACCCTGTATTCCGTCCAGAAACTTGATGATCTGGATGCGCAGGTCCTTTTCGGTCTTGGCGTTCCAGTTTTCAAATGCGCGGCGGTTCAGGAAGTCTATCAGCACCTTGGCGATGTAGTCGAACACGCGTACCACCGAATACGTCTGCAATCCGAGGTTGTCGCCGTTGAACAGCGTCTTTGCCGAGAATGCCATGACCTTGCCGTATTCGTTCACCATCGGGATCAGACCCATCTTTTCCAGTTGGGAAATCTCGCTTTTCTTCAGCGGGAACACAACGCCGTCTATTTCGTTGATGCCTCCGTGTTTCTTGCCCGCCGTCACCTGCGACATCAGCGTGTAATACACTTTGCCGGCAAGCGCAGCCGCGGGAGACACGTGCAGGTCGTCGGCTTCGTCGAGGTTCACGTAGCGGGAACGTCCCACCAGCCAGTTGCATGCCATGCAGGTGTTGGAACGGAAGGGATCGCCGCCCGTGTGGTTTGCCGTGAAGAACATGTCCACCACGTCGTCCGGCTTGTCCAGGTCGGCAAAATCGGTGTAAAGTTGCACCTTGTTTTCGTAGGCGATCTTCGCCCATTTTTCCAGAATGGCGTTGGAACCCAGATAACCCGGTATGACCATGATGGAATAGTTCTCCCTCAAGTCAAGACGGTCATAGTTCTGTTTGAGTTCGGCTGCAATGTAGTCAATGAAGCGCGAGTTGTCCAGGTCGCGCACCTGTTCGGGGGCGGCATTGACAATGGATATGTTGCGCAACTTGTCGGATTCGGTGTTTTTGTAGAACAGCATCACTGCACGGTATGACCGTTCCAGTTCCTTGACGGTTTCCACGGCTGTCTGCTGGTTTTTGTTCAGCAATGCCGAAACAAAAGCCTCCTTCTCCCTGCATTTGTCCATCATGTCGCTAATGTCCTTCGAGCCGGACAGCAGGTCTATCCACAGTTTCAGCGTTTTCTTCAAGTCGTTGCGCTCTCCCTGCTTGGTTGCATCCGTAAAGAAAATCTTTTTTCGCGCCTTTCTTTCCGGGTTCAGGTTCGGAATTCCGTCCACGCACGATTCAAGGAAACTGAATCCTCCGTATTTTGCCAGCCTGTTCAGACCGTTTTCCAGGGAACGGTCTTTGGGCGCCTGCACCTTTTGCTGGCGTTCCTGTTTCTCCGGCGCTGCCACGCTTGCAGCGGCTGCAGTTTTCTGTTTTAATTCTTCTGCCATGATTAAAGTATTTAAAAGTTAATTGTACTGTTGTTATGCCTCAGCCGGAACCTTATCGTTTTCTTCCATTTCCGCCAGCAATGCCTGTAAAACTTCTACAAACGCTTCGCGGGCGTCGGCATTTTGCAAAGCCCTCTGCATAATCTTGTTTGTTCGGAGTTGCTTGAGCATCTTGTTGTAAAATGCCTTCTGATTGTCCAGACCGTTCAGGAACGGACTGCTCTTTGTCATGTTCTTGATCAGGAAATCCGCCACTGTCTTGAAACGGAAATTTTCGATTACTTCCTGACCTTCCTCGTCTTCAAATACCACATCAATATTCGGTTTATAGTGACCGAATACTGCTTCAATAGTTTCCAGTTTCTCCACCTTTTCGGGATGGATCGGGTCGTCAGCCGTCAGTTTCTCTACCAGTAGAGTCCGGTTGTGGGGTATATCCGCAATCGCTTCCGATGCGTCAATCTTTTCAACATTACCCCCAATGCCATATTCAAACATTGCCATAAGTTAATTAATTTAAGTTAGTAATAATTATATAATTCATTGTATTTTTCCGCTCCTGATGTAAAAAGGATGATCTTCGTCCCTTTTCCATTTATTTTCAAATTCTTCCTCCCCGATTTTTACCGACCGGGGTGATATTCTGATGGTTGTAAACAAACCGCCTTTCAAGGTATGAACGTGCTTTTTATAATCCACACAATAGGCGTCTTCAAATGTGATAATCAGATCGGCGCCACCCGTAACTTTCAGTTTGCCCGAGAAAAAACGGATTTCTCCATTCCGTTTCAATTCCTCCCGCAACATCCATTCATTGATGTAATAATCGGGAGCGCCTGCAAAGGTAAGTTCCATAACGCCACCGGTCGGAAGTCCGTCCGGACGGCCTTTTTTATTGATTTCCTGCTGGAAATCAATACTGAATTCTTCAAGGATGTAACTGTTGTCCATAAAGAAGAATTTAATGATCCTGTCCGGCAATTTCTTATTGCTGAAGAACACACGCTTTCTTTTAAACAGATTCAAGAAGTTCATAGATTGAATTTTTCAAAATAAGCATCCCCGATTTGCAGACTGTCAACAATCATTGTCAGCACCGTAACCGTATCGGGTATATTTTCAGCCTTGTAATGAAGTTTTAAGCCGGTCAGTCTTGCCTCCTCAAAATATACCTGTTCAATGGTTTCGTTGTAAGTATCCATTACCGTTACTTCCCCGTTGAATTTTTTGGTATGGTCAAACATCCAGGCAAGCAATTCCCGGGAAGGAGTTCCAACCACGGAAGCCGTAAACATTCCACCTTTCACCCCTGTATTTACTTCCCCGTTCAGATTCGTTCCCTTGTGAAAGTAATAATCGCATTCCACCAGTTCGTACCGTTCCCATGAAAGCCCCATGACGTTGTACCATTTGGGGATTTTCAATTTTAAATATGCCTTGCAGTCAAACGGCAAGGTTTTGTCCGTCAAATTGACTTCACCGGACTGATTCCCTTCTTCTGTTTGACTGACAGCCTCTACCTTATCTTCATTTAAAATTTCTTCATCCATATACACTGATTAATCTTTTAAGACTTCCCATATCAACTCATCTTCCCCGTTCAACTTCACGACCAGTTTTTCACCTTTCGATATTTTTCCGCTGACAATGAAACGGGAAATAGGTCTTCGCAGATAGTTCCGGATAACGCCTGCAACCTGTCTTGCTCCGAATTTGGGCGTAAATCCCTTGTGAGACAATACATTCTTTGTATTCTCGTCCATTTCGAGTGTTATACCCTGTTTTTCCAAAGGCGCCAGCAGACTTTTCAGTTGAATGTTAAATATTTGCAGCAGCATATCTTCGTTAATGGGCGAGAACGGAACAATTTCGGAAAGACGCGCCAGAAATTCAGGGCGGAAGTATTTACCCATTTCCTCCATCAGTTGGTTGGTCGTTGGCGATTCACCCTTCGAAATTTTATCTTCCAGCCAACTTGAGCCGACATTGGATGTGAAAATCACCAGTGAATTGGAAAAATCGCCTTCTTTGCCCAACCGGTCGTGCAATTTTCCCTCGTCCATGATTTGGAGAAAGATATCATATATGGAGTTGTGAGCCTTTTCAATTTCGTCAAACAAAACCACCGCGTATGGCTGTTTGCGAATTGCATTCACCAATTGTCCTCCCTCCTCATATCCGACATAACCCGGAGGCGCTCCCAGGAGCAGAGCCGCTGAATGTTCTTCCTTGTATTCGGACATGTCAAAACGGATGATGGCTTTTTCTTCGTTGAACAATGCTTCGGCAAGCGCTTTTGCCAGTTCGGTCTTTCCCGTTCCGGTAGGTCCGAGAAAGAAAAAGGAACCGATCGGCTGCCCGGGTTTACCCAATCCGCTACGTGATTCGATGATGGCATCGGATAAGGCTTTTAGCGCTCTTTCCTGCCCTATGACTCTTCGTCTGAGAATTTCTTCCATGTTTAGTAACCTTTCCTTTTCCTGTGATTGTATTTTTCCGATAGGAATATTTGTTTTATTGGATATCACTGCTGCCACTTCCAGGTCGCCTATCGTGTCAATTTTTACTTTTGTGGCTTCCCGCAGGGTATCCAACGAGCGATGGATGTAGTCCAGCAACCCGTCAAATTCCTCAATTTCATTGACATCGGTTTCTTCGGTTAACAATCCGATCAAAATAGGGCTTAACTTATTTTGCATCGTGGAATAAATCATTCGCAAATCGCCAAACAATTCTTCTTTCGTCTTTTCCCTGTTTTCTTCGATATCCGCCAACTGTTTGGTGAAACCGAGGATGTCTTTATCGGCTGTTTCATTAATCATTTTCGTAGCCGACAGGGTACGGTCAAGCAAATCAATGGCAGAATCGGGCAATCGCCTGTCTTTGGTGTAACGTTTAGCATACCTTACACAAGCGGCAACTGCTTCGTCTGAAATCTTTACCTTATGAAATCCAGCATACTTTCCGGCTACAGACTGTACCATTTGAACAGCAGAATTCGTATCCGGCTCTTCCAGTTGCAATACTTCAAACCGCCGGTTAAACGCCTGATCAGGCTCTATCAGTTTACGGTATTCATCAATGGTTGTAGCCCCGATGACCGTCAAATCTCCTCTTGACATTTCGGGCTTGA
>JAITMT010000459.1 GCA_031277235.1 Tannerella sp. | reverse complement strand
GAAATGGTACGCTATTGGATTCATAATAACATGATTACGATCAACGGACAGAAAATGGGCAAGTCTCTCGGTAACTTTATCATGCTTGAAGAGTTTTTTACCGGTAATAATCAGTTACTTACCCAGGCATATTCGCCGATGACCATACGTTTTTTCATCTTGCAGGCACATTATCGCTCGACGCTCGATTTCTCGAACGAAGCATTGCAGGCTGCCGAAAAAGGGCTGGAACGCATGCTCGAAGCCTTTGCACGCTTGCAAAATCTGTCTGTTTCGACAACTACTTCGGTAGATGTTAAAGGATTGCGTGAAAAATGCGAAGAGGCAATGTCGGACGATTTGAACACGCCTATCGTCATTTCGTATCTGTTCGACGCAAGCAAAGCTATCAACACGATTCACGACGGGAAAGCCACAATCACACCTGATGACCGGGATGAATTGCAGGCAGTCTTCAAACTGTACATCGAAGACATTCTCGGTTTACAGTCTGATAATCAGTCAAATACCAACGAAGAAGCATACCGCAAAGCCGTTGATTTGCTCCTCACGATGCGCCAGCAGGCAAAAGCCAACAAAGACTGGGCAACAAGTGACAAAATCCGACATGAAATGTCTGAAATCGGCTTCAAGGTGAAAGATACGAAAGAGGGGTTTGAATGGAGTTTGTAGGCGATTATTAATTGATTAATATAAGATAAATGTTACTTCAAGAGATATTAAAAGACTCCGACTACCATCAGGCGCAGTTCAATTTGATACAAGTTGCCGGATTTGAACAAAGAATTATCTTAAAAGCCGATAAAACAGGCAAAGAAATTCCTTATACACAATGCCTTGTGCGGAAAAAAGAGATAAAACTTACACCCGAAGAAGCGGTGCGACAACTCTATCTCGAAATTTTGTTGGACGATTACAAATATCCCGCCGACCGAATAGAATTGGAATACAACGTGGTTTTCGGACGCGAAAAAAAACGCGCCGACATCGTGATTTTCGATAAAGACCAAACCACCACGCCATATATAATCGTAGAACTCAAAAAGCCGAAACTCAAAGACGGAAAAGAGCAACTGAAATCCTATTGCAACGCTACCGGAGCGCCAATCGGTGTGTGGACAAACGGCAATCAAATTTCCTATTATCACCGCAAAGATCCGAATTATTTTGAAGACATTCCCGACATTCCGAAAGCCACCGAAAAACTGAGCGACATTCTTTCCGAGCGTTGGAAAATTGCCGACTTAATCGCCAAAGACAAACTCGTAAACGAACGGAAATCACTTAAAGACCTGATTCTCGAAATGGAAGACGAGGTGCTGGCAAATGCAGGCGTTGATGTTTTTGAAGAACTTTTCAAGTTGATTTTTACCAAACTTTTCGACGAAATGGAAAGCGGAAGAAACAACAGCCGCAACCTCGAATTTCGCAATTATGGCGACACCGAAACCGAACTCAAAAACAAAATTCAAACGCTTTTCGACAATGCAAAAAATAAGTGGGAAGGCGTTTTCGGCGATGACGCAAAAATTATGCTTACCCCTTCGCATCTTTCCGTTTGCGTTGCCTCGCTACAAGATGTAAAATTGTTTAATTCCAATTTGGAAGTGGTGGACGAAGCCTTCGAATACCTCATAAACAAAAGCAGCAAAGGCGAAAAAGGGCAATATTTTACACCGCGATACGTGATTGATATGTGCGTGAAAATGCTCAATCCGCAGGAAACGGAAACGATGATTGATACGGCAGCAGGCAGTTGCGGTTTTCCGGTACACACCATTTTTTATGTGTGGGAAGAAATTTTGAAATCGAAAGGTTTGGACAAAAGCCATTTGTTTACCTTGGAAAAAAAGCCCGCAGAATGTATAGATTATGTAAACGAAAAAGTATTCGCCATAGATTTTGACGAAAAAGCCGTGCGCGTTGCCCGTACACTAAATCTCATTGCAGGAGACGGACAAACAAACGTCATGCACCTCAATACGCTGGATTACGAACGCTGGGACGAAATGCAGAAAGATGAAAAATGGACGGATACCTACAACAACGGATGGAAAAAACTAAAAAAATTGCGAACAAACCAAAGCAGCAACAAGGAATTTATTTTCGATATCCTGATGGCAAATCCGCCGTTTGCGGGAGACATCAAGGAAAGCCGCATTTTGGCGAAATACGATTTGGGTAAAAAAGAAAACGGGAAATACCAAACCGCCGTTGGTCGCGATATTCTTTTCATAGAGCGCAATCTCGATTTTTTGAAACCGGGCGGACGAATGGCGATTGTACTTCCTCAAGGGCGTTTCAACAATTCGAGCGACAAGCAAATCCGTGAATTTATTGCAGAGCGTTGTCGTATTCTCGCTGTTGTCGGCTTGCACGGAAACGTGTTTAAACCGCACACCGGCACAAAAACGTCCGTGCTGTTTGTACAAAAATGGGACGATAAACTCTGTCCGAAAAAAGACGATTATCCCATTTTCTTTGCCACGATGCAAGAGCCGAGCAAAGACAACAGCGGCGATAAAATATATCTGCGAAAACGCGACATCCCAAAATACAAATTGGCGCCGCAATACGAACAGGCGGAACTGAATATGGTGTGCGAGCCGCAAACAGAATACGTCGCCAATCCGAAAAATCTGGATGATTACGCATTTGATATGCACCAACATTTAATTGTAAAGCACGACCTTTTTAACCACGACGGTCTAACGCAAGATGGCATCGCAGAAGCCTTTGCCGAGTTTGCCAAAAAAGAGCGATTAAGTTTTTTTTAGGCCGCCCTTTCGATGAGGAAAAATATAAACGCTTGTTGGAAGGGCTGGAAGTGAGCGAGGTGAGGTTTTCAGAGTCGGCGGAAAATAAAGATTTCCGAATGGACAGCGATTTTTGGACAAAACAACCCAAAAAGAATCCGCTCTTGAAGTACCTTAAAATAGGCGACATTCTGAAATCGTCACAATATGGAATTTCGGTATCAATGAATGAAGAGAATAAAGGTTATCCGATTTACAGGATGAATGAAATTCACAATATGCTGTGCGATTTGGAAGTAGATAAATGTGCGGATATTTCAAAATATGAATTTCAAAAGTTTGAACTGAAAGACAGAGATGTACTTTTCAATAGGACAAACTCATTTGAATGGGTTGGACGTACCGGCGTTTATTATCAGAATAACAAAATTCCCAAAACTTTTGCTTCGTATTTGGTGCGTTTCAATCCCGACGAAAATGTCATTCTGCCCGAATATCTGGCAACTTTTTTGAATACAAAGCAAGGCGTTTGGGATGTAAAAAGACGCGCCCGCCAATCCATTAACCAAACCAATGTCAATCCCGAAGAAGTAAAAGAGATTGAAATTCCGCTTTTACCGATAGCTTTTCAGAATGAAATCAGAAACCGTTTTGAAAAAGCCAATAAAGACAGAATTTTATCTCAACAAATCTACCGTCAAGCCGAAGAATTACTTTTGGAAACTCTCGGTTTAAAAGATTTTACACCAAGCGAAAAAGGAATAAATATCAAAAGGTTCAAAGAATCGTTTTTGGCGACGGGGCGGATGGATGCGGAGTATTATCAGCCGAAGTATGAGGAAATGATAAAGCATATTGAACGTTTTGAAACAGAACGGCTAAACAGAATTGTCAGCATCAAAAAATCCGTAGAGCCGGGAAGCGACGCCTACAAAACAGAAGGCATTCCATTTATCCGTGTTGCCAATGTATCGAAGTTCGGATTAACTGAAACGGATATTTTTTTAGACAAATCGAAATTCGGAAATTCAGGCTTGCAGCCAAAGAAAGACACCATCCTTTTGTCAAAAGACGGAACCATAGGAATCGCCTACAAAATAGAGCAGGATACAGACATTATCACTTCGGGCGCATTGCTGCATCTAACGGTAACGAACAAGGATTTTTTACCCGATTACGTAACATTAGTGCTAAACTCTGAAGTCGTAAAAATGCAAGCCGAACGGGATGCCGGCGGCTCAATCATCCAACACTGGAAACCTTCGGAAATTGAACAGGTCATCATCCCGAAAATTCCGATGCCCATTCAACAACAAATTTCCGCCTTAATTCAGGAAAGTTTTGGGCTTCGTACGGAAAGTGAAGAATTGTTGATGGAGGCGAAGGAGATGGTGGAAAGGGAGGTGAATAATAGTCACAATCAAACATTAATGCTAACCTAAAACCAAAGTTTTTAATTTTGTGTTTGAATTATTTTGACATTGCAAATGTCATAATTGCACTTCATTTACGAAATTTCGACAAACAATTATGACATTTTGGCATAAATATTTATTTTGTTAGATTTGGCACAAATTTTGTTGTTTCTTCATTATTATTAATTTTTTAAAAAGGAGGTAATATATGGTTTATACAAAGCCTGAAATTTTGGCACAAAGTACTAAAAAGATGGCAGAATGCCGTCCTAATAGTAAACCGAGCGGACGCCCTTGTAAGCCACCAAGACCAAGTGGTCGTTAATGAATTTCTAATCAGGAGACGTGTTTTAATTGTATCACATCGTCTCCTGATTATTAATAAATATATTTATGTTTTTCAAGCAAAAATCTAATATAATATTCAGGAACTACAAGTCGTTTGGGTATATAACAGACAATAGAAATTTCAGTTATCAACAAACGAATAATAATGATAATCACATCGGTGATAAAATCCTATCGGAGAGTGGGGCTGTTTTTTTTTCTGTTTTGGACAAAGCCCCGCAAACCCTTGATGAACTTGTTGACAAAATCAATAAGCAATTTATAAATGTTGATATTAATAGAATTAAGAAAGATGCAAAAGAATTTTATTTTATGCTTGAACAGGAGGGGTTTATTGTATCTGGCAAAACGTTTCTGGAGTGTGAAGAAAAAGACAAGAGATTTTCGTACAAGATATTAGAATCTAAAATAACAAACAAAGATGTTATACTTTCTAAAAAAGATACACAGGAGTTTTTTGAAGAATATTTTAACGGTAAACCTCAACTCACAAATTTACACATCGAGATTACAAGCAGATGCAACGAAAGATGTATTCATTGTTATATTCCTCATGAGAATAAAATAAATAATATTGACCCTGATTTATTTTACGATATTTTAGAACAATGTAAAAATATGAGACTGTTGCATTTGACTTTAAGTGGAGGTGAACCATTGTTGCACAAAAATTTTTGTGACTTTTTAAGAAAATGTAGGGAATATAATTTTTCTGTGAATGTGCTTAGTAATTTAACATTACTTAATGAAGAAATCATAGAAGAAATGAAGAAAAATCCTCTTTTAGGCGTTCAGGTCTCATTATATTCAATGGATCCCATTATTCACGATGAAATAACCCAAATGAAAGGAAGTTTTGAAAAAACGAAAAATGCAATTTTAAGACTGATTGATAACGATATTCCTCTGCAAATAAGTTGTCCAATTATGAAACAAAATAAAAACTGTTATGATAATGTCTTAAAATGGGCAGCAAAGCATAAAATTCATGCAGGAGAGGATTTTGTTATCATAGCAAGATATAATCATACAACAAAAAATCTTTTGTGTCGTCTGTCTGTTAATGAAGTTAAAGAGTTGATTAATAATAAAATATTGAATAATAGGGGATATTTAGAGCAAATGGAAATGGAAGTTAAGAAGAAACGAGATATTACACCAAACGATTTTGTTTGTAGCGTTTGCCACTCCTCTATTTGCATAGCAGAAAACGGAAATATATATCCATGTGCCGGCTGGCAGGATTATATTGTTGGTAATGTAAAAGAATTATCTCTCAATGATATTTGGAATAATTCTGAAAAAGTACAATATTTAAGAGATTTGCGTAAAAAAGATTTTCCTATGTGTATTCAATGTGCCGACAAAGAGTTTTGTACCATGTGTATGGTTAGAAATGCAAATGAAAGTCCGAAAGGGGATCCGTTGACAGTGAATGATTTTTTTTGTGATATTGCAAGATCCAATAAAGAACTTTCTCTTGAATGGAAGAAAAAATTATGCAAATAAACGTCAAAACACACTCATGACATAACGGTTACCTAAAATAGATAGAGATTACCGACAGAGACAAAAAAGATATACAAAAAAAATAAAGAAAAACATAACATCAATGAACAGTAAAATCCAACTCCCCGAACAAACGCTGTTCAACGACCTTTCGCAACTCATTGAACAAAGCAACAATTTTGTTATCGTTCAGGCAAACAGCGTAATGACAATGACCAATTTTGATCAATACATAAAACAAGTCGAACCCGATAAAAAAGAAAAGGAACGGCAATCGGTTTGCAGCAGGTTGACGGCTTGAAACCATCGGCATATCTCATCGAAATCGCCAAACAAAACATTGAAGGCGACATCAGTTTTGAGGAAGTGAAAAATCGCATTGACGCTTACTACAAAACGCAGGTAAATAAAAACAGAGATTTTGTCGAAACTAAAGAAAATACACCCAATTTATCAGA
>JAITMT010000441.1 GCA_031277235.1 Tannerella sp. | reverse complement strand
GTGTATCAATATATTGAGCCTTCCGTATTGAAACTGTTTCACGGAACGCTGGACATTCGGGAGGGCAAAAATGCGATTATCGAAAAAATTAACGACCTGCATTCCTCTGTAAATCTTGATGAACACCGGGATGAAAGCAGTTATGAACTCTCAAAACGTGAGACGGATGTGCTCGTTTTGATAGCAAAAGGGCTGATGAATAAGGAAATAGCAGATAAACTAAATTTGTCCGTCCATACCGTTATCTCGCATCGAAAAAATATTACGCGCAAAACGAATATCAAATCAGCCGCCGGACTTGTCATGTACGCGCTGATGAACAATTTGCTGGAAGAAGGAGCTTTGTAGATGATATTTCACCGCTTCAAACAGGAAATAAATCCGCACGACTTTCCTGATAAATTCACCAATCCATTTGACTATCAGCCTCATCCTCTCTGTCTCTTGGCGGCTGAGGAGATAAAGGAATATTTATCAACGCAAGCGGAATGGGCGGAGGAGTTGGCGGAGGGAAAAATGTTTGGAGTGTTGATTGTTCAGAATAGCGAGAATGAAATCGGTTATGTATCAGCCTTTTCAGGGAATCTGGCACACAGCAATTATCATCCCTTTTTCGTACCGCCCGTTTACGATTTGCTGAATCCCGACGGATTTTTTGTGAAAGAGGAAGCGGAAATCACGGCTATCAATCATCAAATCAATGAATTGGCGAATCATCAAGCATACATTGAATTGAAACGGCAGTTCGCCAAATTGGAAAAAGATTTTGTGGAAAAACTCGCGGCGGCAAAAGAAAAATATCAAAACGCCCAAAAACAAAGAAACCGGAAAAGAGCGGAAAATCCTGATGCTCAACAGATCGCGGAAATGACCGGAGAAAGTCAGTTTCAGAAGGCTGAAATCAAACGGTTGAAACAAAAATTTATACAGGAATCTAATTTGTTGAGATTACAAATCGCTGATTTTGAGGAGAGAATAGAGAAACTGAAAAATGAGCGGAAAGCCAAAAGCAATGACCTGCAAAAAAGACTGTTTGATCAATTTCTGATACTCAACAGTCAAGGCGAAGAAAAAGGTTTGAACGAAATCTTTGAAAAAGAGACCGGTACGCTTCCGCCTTCGGGAGCGGGCGAATGCGCCGCACCGAAAATGTTGCAGTATGCGTTTGCTAACCATCTGAAACCCTTGGCAATGGCGGAATTTTGGTACGGAAAATCGCCGAAAAACGAAATCCGTCGGCACGGAAATTTTTATCCTGCCTGCAAAAACAAATGCGAGCCGATACTCAAATTCATGTTGCAAGGTGTTGATATAGAGAATATAAGCGCTCAATACGAAACCCGGGATTTTGTATTGGAAACCGTTTTTGAGGATGATTGGATTTTGGTAGTCAACAAGCCGGCGGGAATGTTGTGCGTACCGGGAAAAATCGGTAAAAAATCAGTCTATATGACTGTAAAAGAGCAATATCCCGAAGCAAGCGGCTCGCTTTTGGTGCATCGTCTGGATATGGATACGTCGGGATTGATGCTGATTGCAAAGACAAGCGAGGTGCATAAAATCCTGCAAAAAGAGTTTGCTACGCGCGCCATCGAAAAAACGTATATCGCCATTTTGGACGGTTTAATCTCTGAAAGAGAGGGTATTATCAATCTTCCTCTGATCATGAATCCGGCAGACAGACCGCGGCAAGTCGTGAGTAATTTGTATGGTAAAGAAGCGATTACGAAATATAAGGTATTGAAAGAATTTGATAATAAGACCTATATCGAACTTTTCCCGATTACGGGGCGCACGCATCAATTGCGGGTTCATGTAGCCCATCCCGATGGCTTGAATGCGCCGATTGTGGGCGATCGGCTGTACGGAAAGCCTGCCGACCGGCTGTATTTGCAGGCAAAATCATTGGCGTTTCGACATCCTGTAACATCTGAATATCTGAATTTTACGCTTCCCGCAGCCTTTTAATCATCACGATGGCGTCGGAGCCGTCATGATAATAATTCTTTTTTACGCCAACAGGCTTAAAATCAAATTTTTGATAAAGATTTACGGCGGGTGAATTGTTTTTCCTCACTTCCAATCGAATATAGTTAAAATGCTTTTTTTCAGCATATTCAATGGTTCTTTCCATTAATATTTCAGATAGTTTTTGCCCTCTCGCTTCGGGATGAACGGCAATCGAATACAAACGGGTAAAGGAATAGCGATAATTGTCTGTCAATGAAATATATGCAAGGATTTTATCCGCATTTTCAATCACCAAAAACAAACCTTTCGCTTTCGTTATCAAATAGATAAATTGCCTGCGATTGAAACGGTCTGCTCCAAACGATTGATTTTCAATTTCCAAAATCTGCGCAATATCGGATAATTTTGCTTTTCTAATCATTTTCAATTTAATATAAGTAACCGCTATCCTGCTACCAGTACCTCTCCAATGGGCAGGGTTATTAAGTTCTAATCCCGTTAGGGATTATCGCTCGGTAGAAAATGTGTTCCGTTGTCGGTTGCATTCCGTACGGAATGCATCCCGTGGGTGGACGACCTTTCTACCGAGCGATGCATTCTTAACGGAATGCCAAAAAGACGCCGGTTTATTTTAGGACTTAACAGCCCTGCTCCAAAGAGGGAAATTTCACCTGAACACACCATTGTCAATTGTCAATTATCAATTGTCCATTAAATACTACACTCTAAACTCTTTAATGATGTTTCATCTCCAGTTCGCGGACAAAATAATTCAGGATTCGGTAATACAGTTCGTCGCCGAGAATCGCGTCTTCAACTTCGTGATCAATACTGGGATTGTCGTTAATTTCAATCACTACCGCCCTGTTATTCACCATTTTCAAATCAACGCCATATAATCCTTTGCCTATCAGAGAAGTAGCCTTTACTGCCGTTTTCAGAATGGCGTGCGGTACCTTGTAAATCGGAATCGTTTCGACAAGTCCGCTCAGACTTTTGCCGTTATTCGCGTGATAGTAAATCTGCCAGTGTCCTTTTGCCATGAAGTATTTGCAGGCAAAAAGCGGCTCGCCGTTCAGGACGCCGATTCTCCAGTCGAACTCGGTCGGAATAAACTCCTGTGCCAGTAAAATCGCTGATTTCTCGAACAATACGTCAAACGCTTCTTTCAAATCCGTTTCGTTCGTAATTTTCTTCATGCCTATCGAAAACGAACCGTCGGGAATTTTCAGAATAAACGGGCTATCTATTTGATTACTAATATTTTCAAACGTATTTTCATTCGATCTGAAGACCAGCATGGACACCGGCGCCGCTATCTTTTCCTTTTCCAGCAACTCGTTGAGATACACCTTGTTAGTGCATCGAATAATCGAAAACGGATCGTCTATCACAATCATGTCGTTTTGCTGCGCTTTTTGTGAGAAATGAAATGTAAAATGATTCAGCGCCGTCGTCGTCCTGATGAACAGCGCGTCAAATTCCATCAGTCGCGTAATATCCTCTTCTGTAATCAGTTCCACGTGTAAATTCATTTTTTCCCCGACTTTGAGAAACTTGTTGAGCGCCTTTTTGTCGCTGGGCGGAAATTTTTCTTCGGGATTGTACAAAATCGCCAGACTGTAACGCGAAGACTTGGGAGAACGCGGTGCGCGCCACACTTTTTTATTGAAATTATCCAGCGCACCCGCAAAATAATCCTGTCCTTCATTGTCCAACTCGTTCAAAGACAGGGATTGAACGGTTTCTATCTGGTTTCGCGGCTTCGTGTTAAAACCGACTTTCAGCAAGGGGCAGGGATAGTTGTCAAAAATAAACCGGGCAATTTTTTCCAGCCCTTTTTCCTTGCAGGAGCCGAAATAAATGTTGAGATACCAAATATCGTCCGTGATATTATTTTTCTGAATCCATTGATAGCAAAGTTTTTGCAGATTTATATCCATGCGGATTCCCTGTCCCGCTTCCAGTTTGTTCAGGATTTCGACGCCCGGAATCACCTTGTGCCCGCGCGCCTGCGCCAAAAGCGAGGCATAATAGCCTTCAGAACTGTAACTGTAATCGTTGCTCAGATTGATGACAAATCTTGATTCCCTGACGAGGGATTTATGTTTGAGATAGTCCGAAACCGTTAATATACTGCTGGTTTCGTAGTAGGGTTGCCAGTCGTTGAAACTGTCTAACAGGATTAATACGCTGTTCATATATTTTGTCTAAAGTGGGCGCAAAAGTAGTTATTTCTTCGAACATACAACCTTTTTTTGCCAAAATAAATTTTTTGTCTATCTTTGTTGCCGTTAATTTAATATTTTAGAGATGGCAACATTGAAACATCCCATACAGGAGGCTAAGAGATACGTAGATAATGCCCGCGTCATCCTTTCGGAAAAGGCGGAAAAAGACGGGGATTATTACAACGACGGAAAATATGTCAAGATGGCGGGTAATACGGCGTGGAATGGCGTTTTGGTCGCATTGGATGCGGTATTGAAAGTCCGCGAGCAATTAAAGAAAGGACAACGTCTTGATTTTAAGGATTATCAGGAAGCCATCAGCAAAAAGGACAAAAAAATGTCAGTCCCCTTGTTGGCAGCTTATAACAGTCTGCACAAAGCGCTCGGTTATGACGGTAATTTAAGTTATAAAATTGTGCAAGACAGCATGAAACAGGCGGATAGAATGTTGGATTGGGCTGAAAAACAATACAATAAAATAAATAGTAATTAATTTTAAAAATTGAAACAAGATGAGAAAATACAGATGTTTAGCGTGCGATTATATTTATGATCCCGAAGTGGGTGATCCCGACGGCGGAATCGCACCCGGAACGGCTTTTGAAGACCTCCCCGAAGATTGGGAATGTCCGGTGTGCGGCACCACAAAAGACAGCTTTGAACCGGAGCCGGAAGATTGAAAGAACGAGTGAAAGTTACTGTTACTTTGTATCTTTGCCGTTTTGAGTAAACCGTAGAAAGTTTTTATCAGGGAATTTGCCCCCAATCAAAATTTTCTACGGTTTTACAAAAGTACCAATCTTTTCACCCGACATCACTTTTCGGAGATTTCCGACCGTATCCATGTCAAAAACGAGCAATGGCAGCCGGTTGTCGCGGCACATCGTGATTGCCGTTAAATCCATCACTTTCAGGTTGCGGTCATAGACTTCGTCGAAAGTAATTTCGTCGAATTTCGTCGCTGTTGGGTCTTTTTCCGGGTCGGCGGTGTAAATGCCGTCAACGCGGGTGCCTTTCAGCATCACATCCGCCTGAATTTCAACGGCGCGCAACACCGAAGCCGTGTCGGTCGTAAAAAACGGATTACCCGTACCGCCTGCCATAATCACAACATGACCTTTTTCCAGCAAATCAACGGCTTTCCGCTGGCTGTAATATTCGCCGATCGGCTCCATTCGCGTAGCCGTCAGCACGTCCGCCTTTACGCCGTGCGAATGAAGTTCCGAACTGAGCGCCAGACTGTTAATGACGGTCGCCAACATTCCCATCTGATCGCCTTTCACGCGGTCGTATCCTTTGGAAACACCTGATAATCCGCGAAATATATTTCCGCCACCAATCACAATCCCGATTTGAACGCCCGCTTCGGCTATCTCCTTGATTTGCAAGGCATACTCTTCCAGACGCACTTCGTCAATACCGTACTGTTTCGTTCCCATCAGCGATTCACCGCTTAATTTTAATAATATCCGTTTGTAAATCATAAATATTTATTTTTTATTTGAAAATTTGAAGATTTGAAGATTTGAAGATTTGAAGATTTGAGAGTTCCACTCCTTTGGAGGGGTTCGGGGAGGCTGAATTTTCAAATCTTCAAATCTTCGAATTATCGAATTAAATTACACTGCCGGCAAACTCATTCCCGTGATTTTCCGGTATAAATCAAGGGCATAGACGTCGGTCATCCCCGAAATATAGTCGAGCGCACACTGAATTTTACCGTAAGTCGTGAGCGCCTTCACGTCGTACTGTTCGGGTACACGGTTGAGTAACAGCTTGCTATACGAATGATTGGGCTTCATCATCGCGTCAATAATCGTTTCGAGCAGATAACCGAAAATGTGATACCCCGCCAACTCGATATCTACCACTTCGTTGGATATATATATCTTACTGTAAGCCACTTCCGAACATTGACGATAGGCTTTACGCGCAATATCGCCGACGCCTTCAATCAGCGGCTGACTATATTTTCCGGCGAGAAGCAGTTCCTCATTTTCCAGAAATTCCTGCGTACATTCATCCACCAGCAAACCGATGATGGAAGATCGCAAATACGCAATCTGTTCGTTGCTGTCGCTCACCATCCGCATCGTGCGTTTGACGTCTTCGAGCCGTTTACCCTCAAAAAATGCCAAAAACAACTCGACCACATCGCCTTTGGGCATCAGCCGCAACTTGTGCGCATCTTCCATATCCATAATCTGATAGCAGATATCGTCCGCCGCTTCCACCAGATAAACAAGCGGATAGCGTGCGTAAATCTCCTGAGTATCTGATTGTTTGGGTATTCCGAGTTCTCCGGCGATTTTCAGGAACGTATTTTCTTCGGTTTGGAAAAAGCCGAATTTATTTTTGGTAGCGGCAGTCGAGGCAAACGGATATTTGACGATGGAAGCGAGCGTGCTGTAAGTCAGCGCAAAACCGCCTTCGCGCCGCCCCTTGAATTGATGGGTCAGCAGGCGCATGGCATTGGCGTTGCCTTCAAAATGCAGAAAATCCTCCCAGCGACCGCCTTCTTCGCGCACCCGGCTTTGAAACTGCGCGCCCGAACCGTCGGCAAAATAAGCCGAGATGGCGCGCTCGCCCGAATGTCCGAAAGGCGGATTTCCCATGTCGTGCGCCAGACAAGCCGCCGACACAATCGAATCAATTTCCGAAAAATTGACGCCTTCGCCGACGCCATGTTTCTGTATCAATGCAGTAGAAATGTTTTTGCCCAGCGACCGTCCCACGCACGACACTTCGAGGCTGTGCGTCAGGCGATTATGCACAAAAATACTTCCAGGAAGCGGAAAAACCTGCGTTTTGTTTTGCAGACGGCGAAACGGCGACGAAAAAATCAGCCGGTCATAATCGCGCTGAAAATTTGTCCGTTCGTGCTTGCGTTCGTGGTAATGTTCCACTCCCAAACGCTTACCTGATAATAGTTTATGCCATTGCATTCAAAAAAATATTCCTTATTTTCAACCTGCAAATGTAAGCAATAAAAACGGTTTGCGCAAGAAATGTTATATGCCCTTTACTTTATATCCCTCTCTGACAAGCGTTTCGGCGATTTTTTGGCGAAGGTCTCCCTGTATGATAATTTCGCCGTCCTTTGCCGAGCCGCCCGTGCCGCATTTTGTTTTCAGCAGTTTGCCCAGCGCCTCCAAATCTTCCGTTTTGCCGACGAATCCGGTTATCAGCGTAACGGTTTTGCCTGCCCGGTGTTTCGTTGATAATGAGATGCGTAGCGTTTGTTTTTCGTTGGGCGGCGTTTCCGGTTCCGGTTCCTCGCCGCTGTCAAACCGAAAATCGGGATTCGTGGAATATACCATGCCGAGGCGGCTTTTCCAGTCGTTGTCTTTCATACTTGCTTTGCTTTTAGATGCGGACAAAAATAGAGAAATTTTTTGATAGCAGAAAACTTTGCCGGGAAAAATGCATTAAAAGGCGGAGGCAAAGGCGAAGGCAGAGGCGCGGAATACGTCTTGCTATCGCCCTCCCAAATTACCCCCAATCGCCATGCTTCATTGGGGGTGAACGGATGAACGGGAGAACGGATGAACGGGAGAACGGGTTGGGATAAACGGAAAAACGTCCAACAATAAAATATTCCGTATCTTTGCACCGTTTTTTAATGGGAAAAAATACTGAAATGCCGAAGAAATATATTTTTAGACTCATTCTGTTCCATCTGATTTTTTACACGTCGTGTACATTGTTTTTTGAAGAAAGGAGACTGATGGACAGAGCCGAAAGACTGATGACGCTGAATCCGGACAGCGCCAAAGCCCTGTTGGACGAAGTGGAATTTATGATGTTTCGCGACAAGGACATCGCGCGCTGGGCGCTGCTTTCCGGCAAGGTGGAAGACGAGATTCGGAAAACGCAGAAATCAACGGCATGGCTCTCCACAAACCAGTGGAAACGCGCCTGGTCCTATTATGAAAAGCGCGGGACGCCGGAAGAACAGGCTACCATCCTATATTATTACGGGCGTTCGCTGTATAGGGACGGAAATCTCAACGAAGCCGCAGACGAGTATCTGAAAGGACTGGAAATCGCCCGACAGGCAAATCTGTATTCGACGGCAGGCTATATTTGCAGTTATCAGGCTGAATTGTACGTGGATAAGGAAATGGTGGACGAAGCGGCAGAAAAATACGGGGAAGCCGCCGAATTTCACCGGAAGGCAGGCAATGTGCGCAGCCAGGCGCTGGCTCTTGCGGATTTAAGTTTTTGCTATCGGATGGAAGAAAAACAGGAAGACGCTTTACGGATTCTTCAACAGGCTGATTCCATGCTGGTAACAATAGGTGATGATATTTCAAGAAGCGCTATTAAAAATGGTAGGGCATTGGTGTATGAAGATATGCTGAAATATGATTCTGCAGAATACTTTTATTTAAAATCGTTGGAACTGGATACATCGGAGCAGAATATCATATTTTATAATTTAAGTTTGCTCTATTCAAAAAAAGGGGATGTTGAGAAATCAAATTATTACATGGAGAAATCATCGCCATATCTGGACGGGTTTATGGTTTCCTATCAACGCTATTTACTGGAAAAATCAAAAGACAACTTCGAGCCTGCCTTATCAAATTTGGAACAGTTCGTAGAAATGCAGGATTCCATCCGGATGGAACAAAATAAAAATCAGGTGCTGGAGATAGAGAAAAAATACGACAAGGCGCAGGTCATCAACGAAAGAAACCAACTGGAGATTTATTTTCAGACGCTTCTGATGGTCAGTTTACTGCTGTTTATCGCGTATTTGGCGCTATTTTGGCTCTATCGTCAATGGCAAAATAGAAGAATTCGGGAGAAACAAAATGAAATTTTCCGTCTGGAAAGCAAATATGATCAACTGGAGGCTGAATTGGAGAAAAAGTACAGCGCTTCGGGAGGAGGAGATCAATCTTCGGAGGAATACGGGGCGCAAATCCGGGAATTGGAAAATTTGAAAACAACGTTATTCGACGGTAAACTGGAACTGCTGAAACAGTCGCCCGCAGGCAAAAAAATTCAAAAACTGTCAACGGGAAACATTACCCAAAATCGTCCCTTAAACAAACGGGATTGGGAAGCGCTGGAGAATCTTGTTATCAAATTCTTCCCGAAACTGTACAGTCTCATTACCGGCGTAATACCGCGTTCATCCGCAGACCTTTTTCGGTTATGCCTTCTTTCATTTTTCGAATTGCCAACGAAAACCGAAGCCATTGTTATGGGAGAAAAGGATGAAATAATACGGCAAAACCGGACTCGCCTGCGCAAAAAATTTCAAATGGAAAACTCGCCGGATATCTTATTGTTTTTTAGAAACCGGGATGAATCCTTTTGAATTGACAATTGACAATTGAGAATTGACAATGAAAACCAAAGTCCGTTTATCCGTTCACCCGTTTACCCCGAGATTTTCTTATGACCGCAGGCAGTATATAAACATCCGGATTGCAAATCCGGGTGGAAAAATTCACCAAAATTGCCCTGATTTTCCGGTAAAAAAATATCACTCTTTTATCTATTTGTATTTCAGCATAATACTATCCTGAAATATCACATTTTTTATCAAAAACCCCGCATTTTTATCACATTTTTTTTGGAAAAAAATTTCTCCGGCTTTGAAATATGCCTCACCTTTGCAGCCGAAAATTTAAAAATTTAATTCATAATGAAAGCAACAGTAAAAAGTATTTTGGCGGCAGTTTTGATTTTGGCGATGGCTGAGCCCTGTTTGGCAACGCCAATTCCCTTGGAAAAGAGAAAGAATATAGTAAAGAGGAGTCTCTCCATAGGAATGCTAACTGCCATTTCAGCCGATTTCGACGGGCAAAGTAAAACATTAACCCTTAGTTTTTACGGAAATTTTGGCGAGACGTTGGTGACAATTGAAGATTTGGAGGGTAATGTGGTACTCCATGATGCGGTAGAAGCCAATAGCCACGAATACATAATCGAAATGGAAGATCTTTCTGAGGGCGAATATAAATTGTCCATTTCGACCGGTGGCGATTCCTTTGAAGGATTCTTTTATGTGGATGAGAACTAATTATTAATCAAAAAAAAATCAGTAAATGATGAAAAATGACATACATTTCCTGTGCAAAACGAATTTGGACACTTACGGGTTGTTGCGGGCAAGCCTTGCCGGTCTGTAATAACCCTCCAAAAAATCATTCTGTTTTGTGGAATAATTTGGGGTATAAAAAGTAAGGAAAAAACCTTTCCGTGCATAATACCCGCCGCTTTTTTACCAAACGCAACATATTACACAAACAGAAAGGCAGGTGCAAAGGTAATGCAAATTTCAGAGATTTGAAAAATATAATGTTTTGGGATTTTCCTTATCTTTGTAGATCACTGATTTTCAAATAAAAAATTAAAAAATAGAAATATGACAAAAACCAGATATTTTGCAATCGCGGCAATAGTAGCCCTGATAGCAACGAGTTGTACGAGCGACACAGTACAGGAACAGATTGAAATGATAAAGGAAGTCGAACTGTTGGAAGGCAATACACTGAAATTCAAAGACCAGGCAACATTCGACCGCTATGTGAGTGAGGGCATCGAAGCCCCTGCGGGATTCTACTCCATCTACCAAAACTTTAATGACGCCATGAACGAAGCGGAAGCGTATTACGAACGTGAAGGCGGGTATGAAGAATTTAAACAGAAATACAGCGGATTGTATTTTCCTGAATTTGAAGACGACTACTCAGCCTATCTCCCCGTAAGCGACGAATCCAAAGCCCGGTTTCTGAATCTCAACGGCGAAGTCTATATCGGCGGCGAGTTGAAGAATTTCAAGGATGTGGATACGTATGAGAAGTTGGATGAATTAGGATTGGCTATGCCGGAGTATCTCAGTGTAAGTACCAGAGCTGAAGTGTTAGGTGAAATAAAGTACAACGATAGGAAACTGTGGATAAATGCAACTTCTAAAAGAACCGGAAATATGTATTATTATCAAAATAGCCCGGTTGTACCATACCAAATTCATCTTGAAGTTTGTTTTAGAAAGAAAGGTTTTCTTGGTCTTTGGTATAATTACTCATCTCATACAGAACTCCATATGCCTGGGTTGCTTTTTTTTCAGGGGTTTAATGTATATACATCGAAATATGATGATATGGATGGTCCTTCATCTCACGATTATTATGTAAATGTCAATGCTTCTCATATCGGTCAAAATATAGGTGTGGGCACATGGACTTTTGGAGTAATATTCCAAGGATTTGGTGGAGTTGCAGGTGATCAATTATTTACATTTAAAGTTACTATCTAATCTTTTATTGAAAAGAGAGATAATCTCCGAGTAGAGAGATTATCTCCTTTTCTATATAATAAATAATTTAAAATATGAAATTTTTTTTTCTTATAATCAGTTTTAGTGTCATAATTCAATGCGCCTTTACACAAACTCTCCGGCATGGACTCTTATTAGGTGGCGGAAAAGGATATTTAAGCAGAGAAATCTATACGGCGAACAAATTTAATACTAACTTTGAATTTGTCTCAGGTATCGGAAAATATAAACTTAATGCCATGATTGGCTATAAAATACGGCATACTTTATCAATCGACGGCCTGTTTTTTGATACTGATTTTCATGTAAGTGTCAGAAGTGCCAATATAAAAATCCAATATAATTCACCACAGAACGGACCGTCTATAAGTGGAGGAATTCACGATAATGATTTTATTTTTTGTAATGCAGTATTAGGATTAACAGCTAATTATAAAATAATTAATAACTTATATACAGGTATAGGATTAGAACCTACTTATTGCTTTTATGAATTGGGAGAACGTAGTGATGAACTGCTTGATATGCCAATTGTTGTCAAATTGGGTTACGATTTTAAAATCTTTGATGTTGCGTTTGTTTATAAAAAAGGGTTGTTTAATGTGATGAAATCAACTTTTGTAGATTCAGGAAAAATGAATGACATTCAATTGCAACTTTTTATCCCGTTTTAATTCATAAAAATTCAATAAAATTCAGAAAAATCATTAAAAGCGGGATAGAAAACGTAGCCGGAGGTCATATTTAGGAAATTTTCACCAAAAAGTTGTTAAAAGTCAAAGAGTTATG
>JAITMT010000423.1 GCA_031277235.1 Tannerella sp. | reverse complement strand
ACGCCAACCGGAATTGCCTGATTTTCATCGGTCAGGTCGGTTGCTTCTATTTTCAGATTTTGGATAGCGTGTATGCTTCGCAACACAAATTGAAATGTGGCGGTTTCGCCTTTAACCACGGCGGCAGTATCTGCATTTTCCTCGAAATATATCTGTTCTTTCAATACTTTTTCCAGAGGATCGAGTTGTACGCATTCTATTTCCGGATTAGCGCTGCATCCGGTCAATAACAGTATCGGAATAATAATTGAGTATTTCATGTTGTAATTTTAATTTATGATTTTAGATTTACGATTTTGGATTTGATAGTCAATTTTCAAATATTCAAATATTTATAGGAATCTATTTAAGCAGAACATAATTTTATTTGAAGAAAACCCGGCAGGGTTCAAAATTCCTGCCGGGTTTCAGTCAATTTACCAGCCCGGATTTTGTCCCAGGTTGGTATTCAAACGCAGTTCGTTGGAGGGGATGGGAAGCAAATAATCCCTGTTGAGATTGAATTTGAATCCTTCCGTTCCTCCGTTCAGGCGATTTCCAAAGGGTTTGATATAACCGCCGGCGTCCGTCTGGTAGGAATCCAGCGCAGTCGTAAAGGTATTCTGACGGGCGACGTCCCAGGTAGATTCCGGCAAATAATCTTCAAAATTGAAGTTATTCCATTGCGCCTTTTTCGCGCCGACGGGTATTTTTCCCGCGATCAGTTCGTCGGCAGCCGCCCAGCGCATGATGTCGCTGTTGCGGAAACCTTCGCAAGCCAGTTCAACTTTACGCTCGCGGCGTATTGCCTGAATGACGGGCGGAAGATCGGCAAACTCGAAAGTGGGATCGCCGGCAACGCCGGTTGTCAAATGCGGCATACCCACGCGGTCGCGCAGTTTATTGATGCTCCTGTCCAAATCAGCCTGCGTAATGGCTCCCAGTTCGGCTTTGGCTTCGGCATAAATCAGAAGCGTCTCGCCGAAGCGGAAATAAATCTGACCCGTCGTTCCCTGCTCCGCAGGACGGCCGGCAGACCAGCGGTAGTCATGTCCTTTCTGCAACTGGTATCCGGTAGGGCATAATGCTTCGGGAGCGCCTTCCAATTGGGGGGCTATGAAATAGCGGGGCGGGCTTGCCTGTGCATAAATCATTGTTTGAGCGGTAACATGCACGGTTTGAATCAAGCGCGGGTCGCGACCTTCGACAACCTTTGGCAGGTTGGAGTCGTCATAACCGGAAGCAACAGGCGTACCGTCGGCTTTCAGATAGGAATCTATCAGACTTTTGGTAATACCTCTTCCTGCTCCGGCGTCGGAATAGCGATGCCAGTTGGTGGCAATAACGCCCACCTCGTATCTTCTCCAGAAAAACACTTCCCTGCTGTTTGCATAACTGCTCTGATTGAAAAGGTCACGATATCCGTTCTCAACGCCCACATTATCCAGCGCCGGATAACCGGAACTTTCAGACAGCGTGATCAGTGCGCCTGCCACGTCGGCTGCTTTTTGAAGAAACTTCTGGCTTTGATTGCTCGCCGCCGCAAAAGCGGTACCGTCATGATACTTTTCCCAGGTACCTTCGTACAGCGCAATGCGTGCCTGCAAAGCCATTGCCGTTTCCCTGCTAACCCGTCCGGTATAACTTGAGTATGCCGGCAGATATTCCACGGCGCGGTCGAGGTCGAACATGATGGAATCCACCACCTGATTGCGCGGCAAACGGCTTTCAAAAAGCACGTCGGACGTAGCCGTCAGCGTGGTCGAAGCCCAGGGCAAATTTCCGAAACTGCGCAATTTGTTGAAATAGAACAGGGAACGGAAAAAGAGCGCCTCGCCCACATACTGTTTCACTTCGTCGAAAGAAGTAAGCGCTTCGACTGCCGGATAATGATCCATGAAATAATTGATTCTGCGCAGCGTAAGCCATGCGTCTGCGTTCCATCCTCCGCCGGTTTCGGGTACAATCCCCTCGCCGTTGAAGCGTGTATTGTATCCGTCCCATACCTGCGTATCGCTTCCCTCGTCGGCGTCAAGACCGTAAATTCCGATGGTTCCAAAGCCGGTACGCGACGGAAGCAAGTCTTCGCGACTGTACAGACCGTTTACATACAATTTCAAGTCGTTGGACGATTTCCAGAAATCACCGTCACTGATTGAAGTCAGGGGATACCTTTCCAGATATTCCTCGTTGCACGATGACACGGCAATCATAACCATTGCCGATATTGCTGTTATTTTGATGAAATTTTTCATTTCTACAATCATATTTATTGGTTATTAAAAGTTAGAATGTAAGATTTATGCCAAAAGCCCAGTTTCTCCGCAAAGGATAGGATTTCCCCTGGTCGTTACCTTGACTGGCGTCCAGAATTTCAGGGTCAACAATGTTCATCAACGGGGTAAACGTAGCCAGATTTTCAATATTGATGAATACGCGCGCCTTTTGGAAATTAATCGCGTTGATTATGCTTTTGGGGAGCGAGTATCCCAGTTGAACATTTTTGATACGCAGGTAGGAGGCGTCTTGCAGGTAGCGGGTTTGTGATTCCCGGTTTTTGGTCGTATTGAAATAGGCTCTCGGATAGTATCCGTCGGGATTGTTCTCCGTCCAGCGGTCGGTATGCACCGTATAATACGTTCCCTGCCATTCGCTGGCTGCCAAGCCCCAGAAGTAGATTGCGTTGTTCCCGAACATAATATCGCGTTTGCCGATACCTTGCAGGAAGACGGCGGCATCAAACCCTTTCCATCCTGCGTCGAGCGTCAAGCCGTATGCAAAACGGGGCGTCGTGTTGCCGATAACCCGCTGGTCGCCCGGATTGTCAACCGTTCCATCGCCGCGGGTCAGTTTGCCGTCTCCGTCCAAATCCTTGTAATGCACGTCGCCTATATACCAGTTCGCATTCAGAAGGGATTGGTCGGTAGCATCTATTTCTGCCTGGTCTTTGAATAGACCTTCGGTTTCCCATCCCCAAATCTCACCCTGTTTTCTTCCGGAATACCAGTTGTTTATCAATTTATTGGGATTGGCGCTGTATTTTGTCACGACGCCCTGATAATCACTGAGTACGAAATCAATTCCGTACGAAAAGTCTCCTCTCCTGTCCTTCCATCCAAGCGTCAGTTCAAATCCTTTCGTTTCGATGGCAGCATCGTTCACTTGCGGCGCACCTACTCCCAAAATAGCCGGAAGCGCTTCGCCCGGTCCTACAAAGTCGGTAGAATTGCGTTTATACCAGTCGAAACTGAGATTGAGCCGGTAGTCGAGCGCCGACAGGTCGAAGCCGAAATCCAGTGTCTTCACCGTAATCCAGGTCAAGTCATAGTTCACAATTCCCGGCGCCCAGAAAGCGCTTTCGCGTCCGCCGCTGAACAGCCAGTTGGTTCCTGTCGGCGACGCCAGACCCAATGCGGGATAGAACGGATAACGGCTGTCCGTAAAAGCGTGGTCGCCCAAACTGGCATACGACGCCCGCAGTTTAAACTGATTGACATACGGCTCAACCGGTTTCCAGAACGATTCCTTGGAAAGCGCCCAGCCTACCGACACGCCCGGATAGAAGCGATAACGCACATCTTCGAGAAAACGTGACGAGCCGTCGTATCTGCCGTTCAATTCCAGGAGGTATTTCTCCTGATAATTGTAGGCGATACGTCCGAATGTTCCGCGTGTAGCCAGTTGTTCTGCCAGGTCACGTGCAGTAACGGCAGTTCCGTAAGTCAGGGTAAGCGACGGCAGTGCATCGGAATACAGATTGTTGTTCGAGCCCCACATATCCATGTCGTCTATCAGGTCTTGCGTGTATCCCAGCAACACTTTGAAGTAGTGACCGTTTGCAATTGTCTTTTCATACGACGTAAAAGCATTGATATTAAAACGCTGATTCTTAATCATTTCACGGGTGAAAGAATTGGGTGTAGTTCCACCGCGTGCATAAGTCGCTCCGCTGGGTTTCATCTGATAAAACGTTTTCTGGTGGTCGGTGTAATGTATGTATGCCCCCGAGTAGGTGTAGTTTCCGGTAATGTCCCAGCCCGGCAAGGGGTTGACGACAAACTCGCCTGTCAGCGTAAGATAATCGTACACTGTTTTTGTTCGTCCTCCATCGGTAAAAGCCTTGATACCGGAAGCTTCACTGTAATCTCCGTCGGGATTTTTAACCGGCACGGTAGGCCAGGTACGTCCTATCTGATGCAGATATGCCCGCGAAAAATTGCCGCCGCCGGTAAAACCGCCGTAGAGCGTCGGTGTGTCCGTTTGCGCTCTGGCAAAAGAAGTGCGCCCGTTGAATGTTAGCCATTTGGTGAGATTGGTGGAAAGATTGGCGCGCGCATTATAGCGGCGGTAATAATCTTCTGCCCAATTATACATACCGCCCTGCTGTGTATATCCCAGACCGATATAGTAATTGGACGTTTCGGAAGCGCCCGATACGCCGACATTGTGCTGCTGACTGAGACTGAAATCCTTGAAGAAGACTTTGAACCAGTCATTGTTGGCGTTTGACATATCCCAGGCATACCAGTCGTCGCTGGTCGTGCTTTTGATGGTTTCGTCCTTGAACGTTCCCGCCTGATAGTCCTTCATCCGCTGAATCACTTCTTCCGAGAACATCGGAGACTGATTTTGATTGGCGAACACCTCGTTGTACGTTTCGGCAAACTCCACGGAGTTTACGAAATGCGGCAGATTGATCGGTTGCCCGTAAGCGAAATTATTATTATAGGTAATTACCGGTTTTCCGGCGCGTCCTTTTTTTGTTGTTACGATAACAACCCCGTAAGGCGCACTGGAACCGTAAATGGCAGCCGAAGCCGCGTCTTTCAGAACCGAAATGTTCTCAACGTCATCCATATTGAGGTCGCTGAGGCTTCCGGTTTGCTGGACGCCGTCAATGATTATCAGCGGACCTCCTGTGGTGCCTAACCCCGTATAACCGCGAATGTTGAGATTTTGGGTTATGCCGGGCGCTCCTCCCTGGGAAGGAGTTGAAATATTAAACCCTGCAACCTTTCCCTGCAACGCCTGCGTCATCGTTACTACGGAACGGTTTTCCAGTTCCTTTCCGTCAATATAGCCCACGGCTCCGGTCAGGTTCGTTTTCTTTACGGTGCCGTAACCTACGACCACCACTTCATCCAGCATGGCAATATCTTCAACCAGCGTTACGTTGACGGATTGCCGGTTGCCTACCTCGATTTCCTGCGCGACATAGCCGAGGAAGGAAATCTGCAACACGGCATTCTCGCCGACATTCAGCGAAAAATTACCGTCCACATCCGTCGCAACGCCGTTGGTCGTGCCTTTTTCAATCACGCTGGCGCCGATGATCGGCTCGCCGTCGGCGTCCGATACTTTTCCCGTAATCCGTCTGCCTGCCTGTTCGACCGACATGGATTGGGGCATGAGAATTATTTGCCGGTTATCAACCCTGTATTTCACGTCTGTGCCTTCGAATACACGGTCCAAAACGGCATAGACAGGACTGTTCTCGACCTGAACGTCAACTTTCCTGTCCACATCCACTAACTTACTGTTGTACAGGAAATAAAACTCCGATTTTTCTTCAATGCTGTTCAATACTTCCTCGACGGGAGCATTTTTCAAACTTACGGATATTCTTGTACTTTGAGCGTAACTGTCTGCCTGCGCCTGAAATGCGACGCCAATCAGCAGTAAAATAATTATACGCATGATTATAGGTATTTGTAGTTTAAAATGTTTTTTCATACTTTTGTACTGTCAAAATTTAGATTAATAATTTATTTATTTCTCGGTAATTGTTTTGATGGGGGCGAAACCGTATGCTCTACTTCACGGTTTCGTCCGTTTTTTTTTGATTTGTTTTTTTACTGTTTTTTTATCATAGGCATTTGATTTTTAGGGTTGTTTGACTTTATTTTCTGAGTAATGATAATCTTCCGTTTTGAAAATTCGAGATTGTCCAACTGTTTGGGTTCTATCATTTTCCAGCGAATGGGAGACGATTTTTCAAACAGGCGCAAAATTTCTTCAATGGATTCGGTCGTGAATGTCGCCGAAAAACTGTAATTATGCAATTCATTGTCTTTCAATTCAATATCCACATTGAAATGGCGTGACAGTTCTTCGACGACTTCGCTGAAAGGCGTTCTGCGAAAAACCATTTTGCCGTCTTTCCACGCCGTTTCCACATAAAGATTGATTGCTTTTGCCGTCAAAGTATTTTCCGTCTTGTTGTAAATGACTTGATGCGAGGGCTTTAAATCTATTTCCCGTTGCAGTTGAGCGGATGCTACCGTCAAATTTCCTTTCGACAGCGTGATTTCCGTCTGCAAATCTTCCGCATAAGCCGAAATGTTAAATTCCGTTCCGTAGGCGCTGGCTGTCAGTTCATTGGGGATTTCCACATCGAAGCGGCGTTTTTTGTCAGCCTGCACCTTGAAAAAGGCTTCGCCTTCGAGTTGCACCGTACGCCTGCCGGACGTAAAACGCTGGGGATAGGATATTTTGGAACCTGAATTGAGCCAGACTTCGCTGCTGTCGGGCAATGTGATTTTGGTAACCTGTCCGTAGGCAGCCGTCAGTTCGATTTGTGGAATATTTTCATTATGAGTTTTTTGCGACCGGTAGAAAATATAAAGCGTCGAAAGCAGGACGGGGATAAACAAAATCGCTGCCGCATTGCGCAGAAAACGGAATATTTTCGTCCGCAGCCGCAAGCCGTGCATTTGACTCTCAATCCGGCTCCATCGCTCGTCGAGGTCAGTTTCACGGTTCAGTTTCAGCGTTTCCGTCCATTCTTCAATCTGCCGAAACTCTTCGTTTGTCAAGTCTCTGTTCTCTTCCACTTTTATCGCTTTTATGGGTTAGACGTGCGAAAAACAAAATACCCTATGCAAAAATGCAATTTTTTTTAATGAATCTCCGCATAAACACCCAAAAGAGTGCAAAAATGAATCCAAAGGATTCAAATATTTATAGAAAACACCATTCAGATTAATATACGACTCCGAAGGAGTCGAACGGGGTTGAGATATGACATTTTCTATAAACATGCAATCCCGTTGGGTGGGGTGTAAAAAATGTGCATACCATGAAAATATTCTTCGTTCTTTTATCCCGTAGGGATGGGATATTGGTAGAATACGGATTTTCTCTCCCGCCTGGCGTGCCGTCAGGTACGCAACAGGTTGATTTTTTTCATATTGCGTACCTAACGGCACGCCCGTTGTGTGTGACATGTTTTCTACCAATATCCTGTCCCTAACGGGACATTGATGTCAACGTTATTCAATTTTTAGAACGCATTTTCAAAT
>JAITMT010000402.1 GCA_031277235.1 Tannerella sp. | reverse complement strand
TGCGCAGGCTCGAATTGAAGAAAATCATCATCAACGTCCTGTTGCGACCGAGTTCCACGTCGCGAAAACGGTCTTTCTTAATCTCCAGCGCTTCTTTTACGGCTTGCCGGATGTCGCCGATGTCTTTTACTGTCAAAAAATTCATACTGAATGGTTTCTTATTTTAATGATTACGTGATACAAAGGTACGGATATTTTTGTGAAATCAAAAAAATAGGAGGATCGAGGTCGGGAAAAAGTCTCTCGTTCATCTCCTTGCGGAGATGTATTCCCTCTCCTTTGGAGAGGGGTAGGGGTGAGGTGAGATTGAGGCAATGGAAAAGATGGATTTTCAATAAAAAGCGTTACCTTTGTCGAATATTTTAGAACTTAAATTTCTAACGACATGAAAAAATATATTCTTACATACATTATCCTTGTTTTCGCCTATACCGCAATACAGGCGCAAAACAACGAATGGAAACACAATCAAATCAAATTTTCGCCTCTGCGAACTTTAAATTCGTATGCTCCCGGATTGGAATTAAGTTACCAGCGAAACTACGGCAGATTTGCATCACAGATTACGGGCGCTTATGTTACAGATGTTTTCGGAATAGACGTAAGGGAAAATATTCGCGGATATCGTTACGGCTTTGAACAGAAATATTTTATTGTACCCAAACGGGTGCGAATGGCAAAAATTATGAATGCTTTCTTCTCCGTTGGATTTAATTATGATGATTTACATCAAGATATTTCTTCACTAACGTTTGTGCCCATTAAAAATGGAGAGAGAGATTATGAAAATTCATATATTACGGATTGTATCCTACTGAATAAGTGGTTAAGCGTTAATATTAGATATGGTATGGAATTTCACTTCAAAAATCTTATTCTTGAATGGGGGGCTGGAATTGGTGTTTCCAATAAAAATAATCAATATTTGAACAAAAAAAATCCGACTGATGAAAGAGATAGCAGGGGATACGAAGGATTTATTCCTTTCTTATTCATTGAAAATGAAGGAAAATACACTACTATTAATATTCCTGTTTCACTAAAAGTCGGTTATTCTTTTTAAAAGTCTGACTTTCTTCGCTCGTGCCGATTTGCAATCGATGCGTTAAAAATTGCACTTCGATTTCAAATCGGCTCGAACAAAGATTCTACATCAAGTGTAGAATAACAGGTTTTCAAGACTGTTTCTTTTTCACATCACCGTAACATTAACCTCCGTATCCTCCTCGACGGAAATCATGCAATCCTGAAAAGTCGGCGGTCCCATTTCACCCACGGCATTGTTGCTAAACCCGTATTTTTCAATGGGTTTACCGTAGGCGCCGGTGTCCAACCGGTTGTTGCCGTTTTCATCCTGAAAAATCGTCAGGGCGTATTTGCCCGGAGCGACGTCTTCGATGACAATTGTTACTTCTTCCTGTCCTTCCTCAATGTTTACCATTCCGTAATAAACAGGTTGTTTTAGAAAATTGATTGAATCGAAAATCGCCACCAAAACGGTTCCTTTGGGATTTTCGATACCGTCCACAGTGACGGTGAGTTTGTTCTGTGCGCCGACTACGCTTGCTGCAAGCGCCATCGCCAAAAATAAAAATGTTCGCATAAATGTAATTTTTTTTAATGAATTAATACTAAAGTGATTTTAACTGATTTAACTTTTTCGATTGACTGATCGTGATGAAAACACCCAAAAAGAGGAAACGGTCGGTGGACGCCGTGATTTCCCGCCGCAAGCCGGGATTCGCTGCCGAATATTCATATCCGTAAATGTTTTTCCGACCCAGCACATTCTGACAACCGAAATGAACGATGATCCACTGTTTCGGAAGATACGACCACGACACGTCCAAACGGCTGCGATACGGTGTTACGCCCAATTTTTCATGCGGAAAAACGGGACTGTAATAGGGCGAACCGGACGAAACGAACGGACTGACCGACAACATTGATTTCAACGGCGCAGCCCAGTATTTCAGCACCAGATTGAGCGCATGGGCGGCAACGTAGGGCGGGGCGACGGCTTTGGGAAAATCGTCGTATTTTTTCCGCGTATGGTTGTACGAATAGGTCAGCCAATATTCCAGCGTTTTGAAATTGCTTTTCCAAAACACGTCCGCTCCGTAGCCGTAGCCATTTCCGGAATAATTGTATATCGCTTCCTGTGAATACGTTACAAGATTCCGATATCTTTTATAATAGGCGTCCAACTGCAATTTTCCGGTATTTTTGACGTAACTGTATGCTGCCGAAATTTTGCGAACCGACGCAAAATCCAGATTATCCGCAATTTTCAGATAATCCCGGGTAGGCAACTGAAAATAATCGCCCAGCGCAACCGAAAAAATATTTCCGGCGGCAGGCTGATAAGCCAGATACAGACGGGGCGCAAGATTCGTTTTCTTCAGATAAACGGAATATTCGCCGCGCAAACCGACATTGGCGGTGAGATTGTTCGACAGAAACAGTTTCGTGTCGTTGAATACGCTTGCCAGATTGTTGGACATTTTTTGCAGGTAATCGGTTATGAATGAATACGTTTCCGTATATGGATTACCAATCCATTCGACGCCGCTACGGTTCGTGATTCGACCGGATTTATACTGCAACGTGATTTTGTTGTGATTCCAGACGTTTTCCGTAACGGATTTATCGTCAGAATATTGCAAGCCGCTCGCCGACAATTTGTCAATCATGATGTTGCTTGCCGCCGACAGGGAAAATTTTGGATTGAACGTGTGGTAAAAATTGAGTTGTCCATACAAATACGTCTGTTTAAATCTGTTTTCCAGTTCCACGCCGTCTATGTTTTTACCTGAATATGTGCCTGCCGAGTAACTTCCGTTGAATTGTGCCGTTATTTTAGTCGCGGGCGAAAATTCCTTGATCAGGAAAATATCGGAAAAGATGGATTGATACGGCTTTTTCCACTCATATTCCGAGCCGGTAACCGTGTTGGTCAGCGCCAGATTGCTGTAACTGAGGTTTGCGCGGTAGGCATACGACGGCTTTTTCGCGATGTGCGTTACGTCGGCAAAAATCGAGGACACGGAGACGTCGGTTTTCGCCTCCATCTCGTCCCGTTCCTTGGTGTTCAGATTGACGACTCCCGACAGCGCCTGCCCAAATTCGGCATTGAATCCGCCGGATTGCAGCACGGTTCCCGAAAATAAATCGGGCGAAAAACGGTTGCGGACGCCGCTGTTTCGGGCGGTCAACGTGTAGGGATTCGCCACAATCAGGTCGTTCATGTAAACCTGCGATTCGTCGGAACTGCCGCCCTGGATAATCAGCCGCCCGTCGTTGTCGTTGGTCTGCACGCCGGGCAGGGCGCGCATTCCGCCGATAATGTCCGCCAGAGCCGCCGGATTGGTCGTTACGTCAAACGTGGTCATTCGGGTAGTTTGCGCCGAATAATCGCTGAACCGTCCGTCTCGCGGAGCCGAAACCGTAACGCCGCCTAATTGGTAAATACTGTCCAACAGAACGATTCTCAGCGATTCCTGTCCTTTGTTTACCGTCACGTTTTTGGTCTTGTAGCCGGAAAGTTGCAAGGACAGCCGGCGGTTTTGCAATGTGTCGGGATAACTGATTGTAAATTTTCCCTCTCCGTCTGTTGCCGTTTTCGTCCGTCCGTTGCTGAAATCAACTCGAACTCCCGACAGTGCCCGATTTTCCTTATCCACGACCTTTCCGGTTAAATGAGTCTGTGCCTGCAAATCCAGTCCGCATTCCATCAAAACAAGTAAAAAAATACTCGATAAATTTTTAATCTTCATATTATAAAATAGTTTATATTGTAAACCAAATAAGCAAAAAAATAATTGTCAAGTCTCCATTGTCAATTGTCAATTTTTTCTGATGTATCCCTGCAAAGCCTTCACATAACTGTCGAACGCCAAAATTCCCTTTTGCGCAATCTTGCAGGTCGTACAGGGCATTTTTCCCTTGAACGATTTCGTAACCGAGATGTAACCGGCTTCGTTCAATTTGTCAATCTGAACGCTGAGATTGCCGGCGGTGGCTCCAGTTTTCTCTTTTAGAAAGACAAAATCGGCTTCTTCCACGCCAATCAGCAGCGACATCACCGCCAGACGCAATTGCGAATGCAGCAAAGGGTCTAATTCCTTAAACATTTTCTTTGGCTAATTTATTCAACTTCAAACCCGGAATCACAAACCCGAAAAACATGCAGAAGGCTAAGACAAAGAATTGTAAAATGACAGGCATCGGAGTCCACATCAGAGCGACGCAAGCCAATGCTCCCGCCCACATGGTAATGGCTCCATAAAAATACGGTTTGAACCGGTAAGTTTTAGCGCTGACAAATTCCGCCAAACCTACAAAGACTAATAAAACGGGATTGATTAAATAAAAGACGTCGTACATCTTTTTTCCGAGACCGATACAAAAAATGATCACGAAAAACAGATATACTGAGTAGATGTAACCTTTCCATGTGGAAGAGATTATCGAATCCAGATGCGTTTTTACCATGGATTCCCGTTCCACCTTTTTTTGAATCAAAGTTCCAATGTAAATCACTGGTATCATCAAGCACCACATCCAAAACGAATAGTTGGGATGAATGTTCAACTTTGTCAATACAAGCGCCGCTATTACATTGAGAATCGCCAGAGCAGAAACCACTATTCCATAGAAAATCATGCTGTTTCCGCTTCCTTTGCGAAAGTTGTTCCTTGCCTGTTCGATCATTTCACTGATGATTGACAGGCTTTCCTGTTCCGTTAATTTTGTTTCCATATTTCTATAATTATTTAAAATGACGCCGCAAAGATAAAGTAGTTTATTTTATAAACCAAATAAAAATACGATTATTTTTGTTAAAAAATGTTAAT